>JABDKS010000286.1 GCA_013002105.1 Pirellulaceae bacterium
CCATCGACGACGCAAACCAGGGGAGCGAGGAAAAGGGTACCATCCGTATCAGTGTTCGGCAGGAAGGCGAGTGGGCCGAGATTCAACTGAGCGATAGCGGTTGCGGAATCCCCGATGAAATCCAACAGAAGGTCTTTGATCCCTTCTTTACGACCAAAGACAACGGTCAAGGACTCGGTCTTGCTACCGTGTTCGGTGCCGTGCGACGCCATCACGGCGGGATCGCGATGCAAAGCCAGCCGGGGAACGGCACGGTGTTCACTGTTTACTTCGTCGCGACAGATGCCAGCGCGGAGCGACGGCAGAGGGTTGATGCAGCGACTGGTTCCGACTCGCTGCAACGCATTGCCATTGTCGATGACGAACCAGCGGTGCGAAAGTCGCTTGAACGGATTCTAGACGTCTTCGGCTTTTCAACCGTCAGTTTCAGCAGTGGCGATGATGCGATTGCCAAGTTCGACTTGGTCAGACAATGTGACGCTGTTTTGTTGGATCAACAGATGCCCGGTACCAGCGGGCTGGATACCTATCACAACATTCGATTGCATGATCTGACAATGCCCGTCTGCTTTATGAGTGGCTATACAACGTCAGCCGAAGTCAGCACGGTTGTGCACAACGACAAACGATGCGAATCGATCGACAAGCCATTTGCAACAGACGAATTGCTCGCGAAGCTTCGAGACATGGTTTCACCCAACACGGTGCCCGGACGCCCGCACTTTGCCGATGCTAAGCGGACAAAGCTTCGCTGAGTCAACGCATCCACCTGCCACCGATGCGTTCATCACTGGCCAATTCAAGCAAGACGCGCGATTTGAGCGGCAAATTACTCAATGAAACGATGGAATGCAAATACACTCTCCCTTGAGGGAGAGTCGGGCTCTGGGGCCCGGAGAGGGCGGATTGCGGTCGCCACAAAGGACACCGTCAAACGCGTGAATTGCCATCTGTTGCAGCGACCGCGTCCGAATCTCCCAGGAGGGAGAGCGATGAGCATCGCAGCACTCGCTCAACGTGCCTGGATCGACACGTGAGTCCGATGCGAAATTTGGTTTGCAAAAGCCCATGAAAAAACGTGGCGACCGACCGGGCGTCCACATCACGCAATCGTGTCCAGGTCGACCCGCCCGGCGTCTGTTTTCCTAGCGTTTCCTGATCCGTGTGTTCGGTTCGTTTTCCGGCGACGTAGGGTCATGATCAATCCCTTCGTATGAGAGACCGGCCTGGTCCCTAAAGCTGTGGTGGCGTTGATCGTTTCGGATGACCCGATAACGTCGTCGAGCACAACGGTCACAAAGATAGACCGCTTTGAATCCGCACATTCGTTCGTACCACTTGCGCGATACGCGGAACACTCGTCGATTGCACTTACGACAATACATTTGAAAAAGACTTCTATAGAAAAGCTTCTGCGATACATCCTCGCAGTAGTCGATATGAGTCGATTGAAGTCGACTTTACCCCTCATCGTGACGATGAGTATTCTCAATGCGAATTTCAATCACAAGGTGTACAACTGCTATTGATCAACCGGGGGGCCAAAGGGTGATAGCAGACAACGTTATGCGTTGCTAATGTTTTTTCACCAGTCGATCAGTTGCTACAAACTGTTACATACAAATGTGCGAACGAGATTTCGCAATGGCGCACGCGAGTTGTAGAACTAACCAACGCAAACTGCGGATCGAGTTTGACGTTTCGTGCGGTGTCTGATTGTTGCAAGTACGATCAATGACAACGTAGCCAGATGAGCACATCAGCCGTGAACGATCCCCATCCGCGAAAAAAAAGTTGCAATCAACCGCCTCTAGCACGGTGTGAGTCCCACCCGACATCACACAAAGATCTGCCAGCGGAACTACTGGCTACAAAATATTCTTGCTGACAGCAGCCAACGGGTTTTGTTTCACTCAGCGAAGGGGGCAACCGGTTCGTCGCGATTGATCCCAATGGCGTCTGACACGCGAAGAAGAAATCGTCGATCAACGCTAGATAGATCAACGAAACGTGATGGCCTGCAGAAATGGGCGATGAGGGACTCGAACCCCCGACATCCTCGGTGTAAACGAGGCGCTCTAGCCAACTGAGCTAATCGCCCGAAAATCGTGATCCGCTAGGGACCACGATGGGTGTCATTATCTTATCGCGTGATCGCGTTGTTGCGAAGGTTACGACGTTCGGCTCGGATCCGCGAGCGTCGTTTGGTTTCGCTGGGCTTTTCGTAAAACTCGCGTTGCCGCATTTCGCGTTTCAAGCCACTGCGCTCGACTAACTTTCGGAATCGACGGACCGCTTCTTGAATCGTCTCGCGATCACGTACCAATAACTTGACCATTTCTACTCCTGTATCTCCGTTGAACTGGGAGGTTCCGAATCTCCGCCTTGCCAGCAATACGTTGGACTGCCTGGCAGGGGAATGGGTTCGCTTTGGGAAGCGGGGGATTCTAACGATCGATCCGGTTACGGGGCAATGGGCGTCGGCAACGGCGGGTCCCACGGCGAGGTTTGATCCGATCCCCGGCCTGATCCGCAGGTCGATCCCCGGCCCGATCCGCAGCTCGATTTCTGTCTCGATCGCTGAGCGAGTCGCAGCCAATAGCCGAGTTTCGCCGTGAATGCGGGCATCAAGCCGCCCCAACAAATTCGCTGCATCGCTGCTTCCAAAATTCGTCGCCGGATCAGTCCGGATCGGAATCTGGAACGGGGCCACCGGGCGGATTCATTTCTGTGATCGCCAGCGGTGCCGTAACCGGAAAAGGTTGCCTGAGTGAAACGACAGGATTGATCGGCGCTTGTGTTTTGATCCTGCCGACCGTCGTCCGATGAACGGTGTGTTGACCCCAGCACTCCAAGCCACGCATCGATCATGACGACCCCGCATTTGCAACCCGATTCAACCGAGCCCGGCCAACTGTTGATCGATCTGGAGCGCCGTCAAGACGAAGTGCTCGCACAACTGGACGAGTTGGACGCCAAAGTCACCGCCGTATTGAAAAGCCTGGGCGCGACAATGGACGACGAAGACGACAACGAAGAAATCACCCCCGCCAAAGCCGCCTAATCTCCGACAGTCGACGGCCACTGCGTGTCCGTACGCAAGCGCACCTCTTGCAAC
>JABDKS010000384.1 GCA_013002105.1 Pirellulaceae bacterium
GCTCCACAGAGTCGAGGGTGGCTGCCCAAGAGTTTAACCGGAGCGGGTGTCAGGCGAGACGCGGCGGCTATTCTTCCAGAATGTTGTCCGCTTGCGTTTCACCATTGCCAGTCGCCCGTCGGATATCGGCCTCTTCGCTACGCAAATCCCCTTCGCCGCTGGAGGCTTGAGGTTCGGCCGACGCCCCATCGGATTGCGCTGTGGTGCGATCTGCAGGGAGCCGATTGCCGACCGTCGCCGTCGGGCTGCCCGCTTCGACCAGCCGCACGGGCACGTCGGTGGGGAATACCAACTCGCGTGCTTCGTCGGGCATCGATATTTTGGAATCCATCAATGCCTGTTTGACCAACCGAATCAATGCGCTTTTGACCTTCCCGCCGGAATTCTCGCGCTGATTGAACCAGTAAAAACATTTCAGGTTCACGGTTGCCGCGCCGAGCGATTCGACCAACACCATCGGTTCGGGATCCGACTCGACCGCCGGATGTTTGGTCAGCACATCCATGATCACATGTTGAGCTTGCTGTGCCGAATCGGTGAATCCGATTCCCACACTGAAATCATGTCGTCGCAGCGGCGTGGCGGTGTAGTTGGTAATCTTGCCTTTGTAGACCGTACTATTGGGTATCTGTACCTGGTTACCCTCGAACGTGGCCAAGATGGTCGCCCGTGTGGTGACTTTACGGACATAGCCCACCGTACCATCGACTTCGATCAGATCATCCACGGCAAAGGGGTGATTGAGCGAAAGCAGAATGCTGGACAAGAAATTTTCGGCGATGTCACGAAACGCGAACCCGATGGCCAAACCGATCAATCCGGTTCCTCCCAGCAATGTCGTTGCCAGCCGTGTCAGTCCGGCGATCTTGAGTGTCAGATACATGCCGATCAAAAAGACCATCACGCCAATCACGCGAGCGACGATTTGCCGAAGCAATTTGCTGTCGCTTTCGGGATCGTACATCTGCCGCGTGAGCGACGCAGCGGTTTTGGCGATCGCATAAAACACGAGTGCCACCAACAGCGCGATCAGGATCAGCGGCAGCGAGGTCAAAAAATCTCGCACGAGTTCACGAATCGATGCGATGGCGGGTGCAAGATCCCAGAGCGGCTTCTCGTTGACTTCGATCCGATTGACGACCGCGACAACGTCGGAAGTTCGCATAGCCGTCTGTTCGGCCCATTCACGGTGACTGGCCGAATCGGTGTTGCCGGTCAGAAAAACGACCCCTTCGTTGACATCCACATCGTGGTTTTGAAACCACTCGGTCGCCAGCAGAATGTCGTACAGCCGCGCTGCGATGCGACCGTCCGAGTTGACCGGATCCACTTCGACTTTTGCTGCGACGTCGACCTCTTGAACAACCTCATCGGTACTCGCGGCCGGATCGGTTGCCGGTGTGTCCTGCGCCCAGGCAATGGTCGCGGTGGCGTTGAGACCGCATAACAAAACGACACAGCAGAGCGTCCGCGCGAACATCCTTTGTCCTTTTTGCAAGCGACCTACTTTGGCAACAAAAACTTTAAACACATCGGTTGGTCGACTGATAACTCCTTGCCGGCGCGAGACAATTCGCCGGTGCTCGGGTCGATCGCAAAGACGACGATGTTGTTGGACTGTTGATTAGCACACAACAGGAATCGACCATCGGGAGAAATGCGAAAATTGCGCGGGTGCTGGCCGCCACTGGCAATCGCCGATGTTCGCTGCAGCTTGCCGGTGGCGGCGTCGTAATCGAACACAGCGATCTCGTTGGGACCCCGGTTGGTCGCGTAGACCCAACGACCATTGGGGTGGAACAAGATTTCGGCCGAACCGCGTGGGGCATCGTCGGCGACATCGGCCCCCATCGTGCTGATCGTGTCGACGGTTTCGATTTTTGGCGGGGCGTAGCGGACCGTCGTGATCGTCCCGGACAGCTCGCCCAAAATCAGCACGAACTTTTCGTCCGGCGAAAACACAAAGTGGCGTGGGCCGCTGCCCGGGGGAACATCGATCGCCGCGGGTTGGGATGGATCAAGCGAGCCAGCGTCACCAATGTCGTACAAGTAGACTTTGTCCGTTCCCAAGTCGGCTACCGCGACGCGACGACCACTTGGGTCAAAGCGACTGCTGTGAGCATGGGGTTCTCCCTGGCGACGCGGATTGATGCTTGAACCGGAATGTTGCACCGTTGCCGTGGCGGGCTGAACGCTGCCATCGTCGGCAATGGGAAACAGGGACACGCTCCCGCCGCCGTAATTGGCGATCGCGGCGTATCGACCATCTTGAGAAACCGCGACAAAGCAGGGTCCATCACCGCCGGCGTCCTGCTTGTTGCGTAACCTCAGCTGGCCAGCAACCGAATCGATGGACCATGCGACGATCGCTGCTCCGCCGGACTGCTTGCCACGCCGCAGCTCCGAGACGCTGTAGAGCGAATCGGTGGCCGGATGAATCCACAAGAACGACGGCCGATCGGTGCTGGCGACCGGTGTCGCCTTGGACAACGTTCCCTCGTCGGTGTCGAACTGCGACAGATAAATCGCATCGCCACCGGTACCGATGTAAAGAGGCAATTTTTCGGCTTCAGCCGTTGTCGCTATCGTTAGACAGGCGATCACAACCGCCAGGACGTGAAGCATGGGTCGCATGGCATCTCTCTTTTTTTGCGGCGCAGGTGCAACGAGGTCGTGAAGATCACAAACCATTGCGGGCTATTCTTCGGTCACCTTGACGGTTTTCATCAGGTCACCTTTTTCGATGCTATCGACGACGTCTTGGCCTTCGATCACTTTACCAAACACGCTGTGCTTGCCATCCAAGTGGGGCGTTGCAACGTGCGTGATAAAGAACTGCGAACCGTTTGTGTTGGGACCAGCATTGGCCATTGACAGAACACCCGGTCCGTCGTGTTTCAGGGACGGATCAAACT
>JABDKS010000407.1 GCA_013002105.1 Pirellulaceae bacterium
CGCACACGTTGACCCATTTCACGGCCAATCCCTAAGAGCATGATGAGCACGAACACGATTCCCGAGACAATTGCGAGCATGAAGTCGGAGCAGCTTCCGGTTCCAGAGCATAAGCTGCACGGCTGGACGCATTTCCTGGGCCTCTACGCTGGCGAGCATGTGGCGGCGACCGAGTTTGTCATCGGAGCGACGTTCGTCGCACTGGGGGCGACGACAAAAGACATCTTGATTGGACTGTTGATCGGCAACGTGCTTGCGATTTTGAGTTGGACATTGATCACGGCTCCGATCGCTGTCCAAACCCGCCTGAGTCTCTACACATATCTGCACAAGATCGCTGGGGACTCCATGACCAACCTGTACAACTGGGCGAACGTGCTGATCTTTACGGTCATCTCGGCCGCGATGATCACCGTGTCATGTTCGGCGGTGCGATTGTTGTTTGGCATTCCGGCACAACTGCAGTGGTATCCGACCAACGGACTGTTCGTCTTGATCGTCATGGCCGTTGGCATGATCGTTGTGCTGGTTGCCATGTACGGATTCAACGCGGTCGCCGAGTTCTCCAGTATTTGCGGCCCGTGGCTGGTGGTCATGTTCACCAGCGGTGCGTTGGTGTTGTTCCCAGCGCTCGCGGATTCGGTGCTTGGCCGGACCCAACTCTTGAGTTTTGACGACTTCATCGCGATCGGAGACCAGTCCATTTGGACCGGCGTGAACAGTGAGGGAAAACCCGGGATTGGGCTTTTGGAAGTGATTGGTTTCGCATGGGCGGCCAACACGATCACGCACTTTGGTTTGATCGATATGGCGTTGCTGCGTTATGCGAAACGATCCGTCTACGGCCTGTGCAGTAGTGCGGGAATGCTGTTTGGTCACTATATCGCTTGGATTGCGGCGGGCATCATGGGTGCTGGGACCGCCGTGCTGCTGGAGTCCACAATCGTTGAACTTGATCCGGGCGACGTCGCGTACCGAGCGTTGGGATTGTCGGGATATGTGATCGTGATTATCGCGGGCTGGACCACGGCGAATGCGAATTTGTACCGAGCGGGATTGGCGGCCCAAGCGATCTTTTACAACCATTCTCGACGGAAGGTGACGTTGACGGTGGGCTGCTTTACGGTCGTGATCGCTTGCTTTCCGTTCGTGTTCGGCCAGATGCTACCGATGCTGACATACGCGGGGCTGCTGGTGGTTCCGGTGGGCGCGATTGTGTTTGCCGAGCATGTGATCTTTCCGCGCATCGGATTCACTCGATATTGGGCAAGGTTTCGAAAACTAACTCACAGCACGCCGGCGGTCGCGTCCTGGATCGCTGGGCTGGTGTTCGGGTTTGGGCTCAATGCCATGAACGTGATGTCGTTCTTCTATCTTTTCCTTCCGACGTGGGCTTTCACGATCATCCTGTACACGATTCTGGCCAAGTTCTACGGTGCGGACAAAAAGTATGCGGTCGAAGAGGCGGAAGAAAGGAAGCTGAATGAAGCGATAATGGAATTTCAAACGCAGCAGGCGATCACCGAAGGCCACCCGATTGACGATGAAACGACGATGACAAAGGTTCTGCAAGCCATCGCGTGGGCGAGCCTGGGGCTGACTTTGATCTTGGCATTGATGACGATGTTTCGCAGTCCGGACATGATCGCGTATGAAACCAATGCGGCGATTTTCTATACTTGGGCTTTCGTGTTCACGATTACCTATTTCGCGACCGCTTATTGGGTGCTGCGACGAAAGAAGGCATTGAATTTGCATTTGATTGAATAGACCCCGTTGCACTTCGCTCGGGATGTAGCGGAAGTCTTCACGACATTCGGAGTTGCTTGGAGAACGAAACTCTTTACGAGTACCGCTAGGATTGAAATCAAAGTGAAACCCATGAACCAATCGATTCAACTGAACCAGAAAAATCTTCCTTTAATCTCTAGCCAGATCGGTCGTCCCACTTACGATCGAAGCCGTCTGGAGGCGGGGATCGTGCATGTCGGCGTGGGTGGCTTTTTTCGTTCGCACGAAGCCTTTTATACGGACCAACTCATGAACGCCGAGGACGCCTCCCAGTGGGGCATTTGTGGAGTCGGCTTGCGTGAAGCAGATCGTAAAATGGCGGCGGTGCTTGAGAGGCAAGACTATCTATACACACTGATTGTCAAACATCCGGGCGGGAAGATCGAAGACCGTGTGGTTGGATCGCTGGTGGACTTCATGCTCGGGTGCGACAATGCACAGGCGGTCATCGACCGAATGGCTAGCCCGGAAACCAAGATTGTCTCAATGACGATCACCGAAGGGGGCTACAACGTGGACCCAAGCACCGGTGAATTCAACTTTTCTAATCCCGATGCGCAGCACGACGTGGAGAATCCTGACCAGCCGAAGTTGGTGTTTGGATACCTGACGGCTGCCCTTCGGAAACGACGCGACAAGCGGCTTCCAGCCTTCACCATTCAGTCGTGCGATAACATTCAACACAACGGAAACTTGACTCGAAAAATGGTCCTTGGCTTTGCCCATCGACAGGACCCAGAGCTGGCGAAGTGGATTGAGAATGAAGTCTGTTTCCCCAACGCGATGGTCGATCGAATCACGCCGGTGACAACCCCGGCAGACATCAAGTATCTCGACGATGAATTCGGACTTCGGGATGAATGGCCGGTGACTTGCGAGCCGTTTTGCCAATGGGTGATCGAAGACTCTTTTTCCGACGGCAGACCCGAATGGGAAAAGGTTGGCGCTCAGTTCGTTGCCGATGTCACTCCCTATGAAACCATGAAGCTACGGCTGCTCAATGCGGGACATTCTGTATTGGGAATCCTTGGCTCCATCTACGGGCACGACACCATTGACGGCTGTGTGTCCGACGAACGCTTTGCAACATTTCTGCGCCAGTTCATGGACGTCGAAGCGACGCCAACCTTGGATGCGGTCGAAGGCGTTGACCTGGACGCCTACAAAGGCACATTGCTGGAACGATTCGCAAACCCAAACATCAAAGACAACCTAGCGAGAATCTGTCTGGAAAGCTCAAGCAAGCTTCCCGTGTTCCTGATCCCGACGATCACGAAAAATCTTGAAAGTGGTGGCAGTATTCGATATGCGGCGTTAGTGATCGCTGCATGGTGTTATTACAGTGACAAGGGCATGGATCAACACGGCAAGCTGCTTGACATCGTGGACGAAAAGAAGGACGAATTGCACGATGCAGCGAAAGGAACTTGCAAAGACAAACTGTCGTTCTTGAAACTAAAATCAGTCTTTGGCGATCTAGCTTCGAATGAGCCGTTTGCCAAGGTTTATGCGCAACTGATAGACCAATTGTACGCAGACCCCGACGTGACGCTGCTAATGCGCGAGATTATCGAGAGCGAAGCTTAATCAATCTCACGATTACAATGGCCACGCAAGGCTCTTGTCGCGGGCGTCTTGGTAGTCGCATTACGATAGGCAGTTGTGGAAAGCGTTTTCTTGTCCTGCGCAAAAAAGAGTCCTTGGCCTTCCGTCGTCGAAAACGTGTTACTCTATTCGATCAACCAACAAGCATTTGTCCCTATCGTTCGATCGCCCCACTATTCCGAATCGACATGCACTTCACTAACGCGTTCCTGCTCTTTGCTGTTGTTTTTTGCGTGACGGCATTGTGCATTGGTTTCACCGATCGTGTCACTGCTGACGACAACCCCGCGGCTTTGTCGGTGCCGGTGGATGACGTTGGCACGATTAATGGCCGGATGGTCCTGCCGTCTGAGATCCCCACGTGGTTTCGAGGTGGTCAGATGTCATTCGACAAAGCGGTCGTGATGATCGAAGGCATGTATCGAGGGCCACGCCTGAACCGGCCCGATAACTACAGCGAAATGTCGCGGGAAGAGCGTCAAGCATGGTTCGCGGAGTTTCGGAAAACCGAGGCTTACGAAAAGTATGAGAAAGAGAAGCGAGAGGCTTACGAAAACCGTCCGGTGTGGACGTTTCCTGTCGCAGAGGATGGTAGCTTTGAAGTGAAAGGGATGAAGCTGGGGCGCTACAACGTGATCCCGCTGTTTCCCCATGCTGCGGCACGCGGCAAGGAACTCACGAGTCAGTCCTGGGGTTCGGCGTTTAAGCAGATCGTGCTGAGTGACGAACGCACATCGATCGATGTCGGCAACATGGAACTGAAGCTGAAGAACGTCGTCATGCCCGGTGATATGGCACCGACATGGCGTGCGACAGGCTACGACGGAAAGGAAATCAAATCATCCGACTTCCACGGCCAATACGTGATTCTCGACTTCTGGGCCACATGGTGCGGTCCGTGCATCGCTGAAATCCCAAACCTCGCGAAAGTCTACGAAGAGTTCCGAGGCGACCGGCTTGAAGTCATTGGGCTAAGCATCGACGACACAATTGATTTACCAACAGGTTTCCTGCAGAAGCGTCCGTCGATTTATCGTCAGGCGTATCTTGGTCAATGGCATGACACAGAAACCACAACACGCGATTTCGGAATTCAGAGTGTTCCGTCGATCTGGCTGATCGGTCCAAGTGGTCGGGTAATCGATCGTGATTTGGCGGGTGCGAGACTTGGCGAAGCGGTTCGAGAAGCTTTGCGAAAAACGGCAGACACGAATGAAGCCGAAAGCAGTGGCGCCGCTGGCATCGGGACTAAATAACGGGACCGCCGCCGAGCTTTGCGCCGTCGGATGCCGTCTACAACCTCAAAGAACAGCAAATTGACGTGGGATAGGCTTCCAGCCTGTCGGTACCGCAAATGACAGGCTGGAAGCCTGTCCCACGAAGAAATCGCCGCGTTACTCTCCATTCATTTCGTATTTGCCAAGCGAAATATTGACTATCAAGATAAAATTGGAAATGACTGCCGTAGAAGACCACCTCCGCGCGCACCAGAACGAGCGAAGAAATGAATCACACAAACTTTCCCTGGCACGGTTGGTTTTCACGCTCTGTGTTGTCGGTTTGAACGTAGATCTAAGATGCAAGGACATCGGGACAAGGTGAATGGAAGCTTGACTGCTACCCCGGAACAATACCGGGCAAGCATGGAAAAGATCGTTTCCCAACTTAAGAAAACCGATGCGACACTGATCTGGTGCACGCCGACACCGGTTCCGCAATTCGAGGCCGGGCGAAAGCTGGGCGATGACATCAAGTACACCCAGATTGCCAAAACTCAGACAGCACTCATTAAGTGTACTGTCTGGATTAAAAACGAACCGTTCCGGCGATTCGACGTCGCGTGGTCGCAATGGATGTATCTGATTAACAAATACTGATGGCAATGAGAACTTCACAACGACTTACGCAACGAATCGTTTTTGTGCTGTTATTCTCTGCCGGGAATTTGCTTGCAGCAGATCGCGACTTCGTGCTGAAAGTCCAGCCGTTTCTGAAAACGCACTGTGATCGCTGCCACGGCACCGAACGTGCCGAGGGTGACGTGCGGGTCGATCAACTCAATTGGGATTTGGATGACTTGGGCAGCGTCGACGATCTGCAGAATATCCTCGACGAAATCGTTGTTGATTCGATGCCTCCTGAAGGTGAGCCTCGCCCTGCCCCGCCAGCGTTGAAAGAGATCACTGAAGTTCTAAGCAAGCACATTGCGGATGCCAAAAAGAAGCACAGCTCCGGTGGCGGCAAGCCGGTACGGCGGCTGACGAAGACGGAGTACGTGAACACGCTTTACGACTTGCTTGGTGTGCGTGTTGACCCGGAAGAGCTGCCCGAAGACGGCGTCGTTGGGAATTTCGATACCGACGCGACCGAACTGTACACTACGGACATGCACATCGAGAGATGTCTAGAGGTCGCCCGAGACGCCGCCAGACGTTTCATTGCCAGCCGGGATAGCGAGCCGGGGCGGAGGCAACTCCAATCCGTTTCCGCGTCCGCTAAAAAGGGAGCGTTCGCTATTTCTGCATCGAAGGTTCCTCCTGCTGGGTTCCAGATCGCACGCCTGGTTTGTTGGCAAAAAGACCCCAAAGAGGCAAAGCAAATCTTTTTTGGGCCATCCAGAAAGCCAATTTTCGAGATCACCGGCAAGCCCGATGCGCCACAAC
>JABDKS010000430.1 GCA_013002105.1 Pirellulaceae bacterium
GGCTTAGGCCACTGGTAACGCACAGCGGTGCCAACGCAGGGTCAGTAACAAGGCAAAAGCGGTTCCGATGACGATCGAACTCCATTGATAAAACGTCAGACCACCAGCCCAATCTAGTTCAGGACGCCAATATTCGCTGACGAAACGATAGGCAGCGTAACTGACCAGGTAGGTGGGCATCCAGTTCCCACGCCAGCGACTTGATGCGTGGCGTTGCGACGCGTCGGTGCGAAATGTTTCGCAACGAGTCGCGTCGGCACGGATCGCTGTCCAAGTGATCAGTGCAAAAGACAGATGGAAAACGATTTCGTAGATTTGAGTGGGATGTCGTAACATCGCGCCACCATCGGGTGCGGTAACAAATGCGATCCCCCAGTTTTGATCGGTCTCAATGCCGTAACAGCATCCGAACAACAAGCACCCGATGCGTCCAATCGCGATCGCGACGGCAACTGGAATTACGAATGAATCACCGGTGGAGGTTCTGACCAACAATGCCCACTTTGCAAGTTCGACACCCAGGTAACCCCCGGCGAGTCCCCACAGGATCGTTTTGCCGTCGCTGAGCCACGCGCCGACGAGCCCACTGGTAGGGTCGGCCCCCAAAATGAAAGGAATTTTTGCGGCAAACGTCGCCCCCACCAACCCGCCGATCACGATACCCCACTTTTGAATCCCTTCGATCGGCAACGTCTGCTGACGACGGCGCAACAGCCATCCGGCGACGATCGTCGCGATCAACATGCACGCGGTGTAGGCGATTCGTGATCCGAACATGGTGCTATTTTTTGCAACCCATCACGGTTGGATTTCCGGCAGCGGCAGCAGTCCTGGTCGATACAACGTGTTGTAGGCGCAGAACGGGACCATGTGGCCACTGGGCAATACGTGATGCGTACAACACTTCATCAACTGTCGAACGTCAAAGTTGTACGCGTCCAAAAAGCTGGTGATGGTGACGCGCATCAGGTCATTCGCGGTCGCCTGCCCCGACAACACACGAGCAAAAAACCGATTGAGTGCCGGGTCCATTGGTGCGTCGGCTGACAGGTCGGTGTCACGGTCGCGAGAATCCTGGCCGCCGATTTCGATGACGTCACTACATCCACAATCGCTGCCGCAATGCGACATTCGATCCAAAAACAATTGCACCAGTTGTTGTGAACGGTCCGGCGTAAAACTGATTCCGCCCGCGATCAAATCCAAATTCTCCGCTACGGGCGCGGCGCGATTGAGTGGTACGAGTTTTGTTTCGTCACGGGCCGCGAGCAAAATCTGGTGACAATTGGGATGAGCGCATGGCAGGGGTGAAAAATCATCGATTGCAATCGCGCCGTCGCTGGCTGCGGCAAGTCCGGCGATGACATCGGGAAACGTGATTCGGTCTTCCAGATCAGCCGGCAATAAATGGCGCCCGCTATAGGTCGCCGGCTGCAAGCTCAAGCCGGTTACATTGGGACGACTCAGCGCCTCGGACCACAAGTCGCGATAGAAATTGGCGTCCAACGGCGCGGCCAGTGTCGACACGAGCGTCACGTTTAATTCGGCATCTGTCAGTCGATCCAGCGCGCGACGTTTGATGTCGACCAAATCCTCGCCGCGAATTCGCATCACGTCATCGCGATTGGCTCCGTCCCACTGAAAATAAATTTCGACTCGGTCACGATTCTTCGCCAACCGTTCGACCAACTCGGCGTCTTTGGCCAAGCGAATACCGTTGGTGTTGATCATCACGTAATCGATGGGGCGAGCCAACGCCTCATCGACAATCTGTTCGAATTGCGGATGGATCGTCGGTTCGCCACCGGACAACTGACAAACCTCTGCGCGACCTTCGCATTCGATTAGTCGATCCAGCGATGCGATCACATCCTCCAGCGGATGATCTTTGCCGTGCGGTCCGCTGGAGGCAAAGCACATTGGGCAACTCAAGTTGCATCGATCGGTTAACTCGACCAATCCGACGCAAGTGTGTTGCTCGTGTTCTTCGCAAAGCCCGCAGTCATGCGGGCATCCTTTTGATGATTTTGTTGAACGTGCCAGCGGCAACACGGATGCGGTGTGTCCCTCGTCTCGATCCCACCAGCTACTATCGCTGCAAACAAAATCTTCGCGCACGCCATGTTCCGGGCACCGCTTGCGAAAATAGACTCGTTTACCACGTGTGATGATCTTGGCCGGTACAACGCCCATGCACTCGGGACACAGCGAGTCGGTCGTGCCGATCATCACATGGTCGGCGCGGGGGCGCGGATCGATGGCGGCGATTGCGGATTTCGGCAATGCTGTTTTAGGATGATTCATGTCGCCATCGCAACGAAGGATGTATTAGCGGGAGGGAATGCGAGGTGATTCATTTGCGGTCGGAACTTGTCAGTGCAACTGAGCTTTTGACTTGCGTCTTTGCATGATCCGCCGAATCACACTACTGACGACTAACAAGACGGCCGCGAAACTGACGACCGACGCGATCGATGCTTGGGTGTTGTTGACGTTGTAGTTGCCACCGGCAAGCGTCATCGCCGTGATGCTGCAAGTGGGGACATACAACAGGTATCCCACGGGCAACGCACAGATGGCATACAGAAAACGAGTTTGCGTTGTCAGCGGCACGCCGTGAACCATCATCATGACCGACATCAATGCGGCAAACCAAAACAACCCGATCAACACGAACGGGTTGATAATTTCGGCAAGCCATCCAGACCCGACGAACAACGCGGCCACGGTCAGGCCTCCACTGATCATGCCGATTGCGGCGATCGCCAGCCAACCGCCACGATAACCCACGCGGCCGACATCGAATTGCTTGTCGACGTCCAGTTCGGCGACGCCCGTCGATTCAGCAGGAGGCTTGTAAGGATTCTCGGTCATGGTTGTGCCAGGCGTTTGCGTTCTTTTCCTTGACAAATACGTCGCACGATCGTAGCGATCGTCAGCAACAATGCGACAAAGCAGGCAACGGATACCAAAACAGTCGACGCGCTGCCGCCCCGCGCGACTCCAATTTCTTCAGAAATGAAACTACTGTACGTGCACACTGGAACGTAAATCGCGCACGCCATTGGCCCCAACAAAAAACCGGTCAGTAGCCTCCAGGCGGCATGTAGTTGAGTGCCACGGAGCAAAAACATCATTGTGACAGCACAGATGACCCAAAGGGCAGCGGTTGCGGCGATCACCCAATTCAGTGTTCCCAATGAGTCCAATAGGAAAAGCGCGAAAGCGACCGCCACGCCTGCCGCGTTACCCAAGATTACCAATCCCCATCGTCCTCCGGCATAGCGAACGTTGACAGTGTCAGCCTGAGCGCCGGCAAGCGAATCCTCGACGTTTCCGGCCGATGATTCGGTGGGAGGCTGGTAAGGATTGGTCATGTCATGAGTCCTCTGCGCGTCGTTTTGCAAAGCGACTATTTCTCTTCGATCGCGATCAAATATTCTTGTCGTTCTTTTCCGCTTCCCACCGCGGTCCGCAGATAGATCCGATTGTCCACTGCAACGGGAGTCGCAAAAATCGAGTCCCCGGTTTTATTCTCCGCCAATGGCTCAAAGCGGTCTGGGGAAGCACGAAAGACGTAAACGGTGCCCTTTTCGGACGCGACATAAATTCGTTGTCCCACCAGCAACGGTGATGAACTGATTCGGCCGCTGAATAAGCGGCGTTTCCACATCTCTTTGCCATCAGCGGTTCGCCAACAGTAGGCAACGCCATTATCCGCGATTGCGAACACGTAATTGTCGATCGCCAGCAACGACTGTTCGTAACACATCACGCCGTTTTCCCAGACGAGTCGTTGTGACCCGTCAGCGGTGACGCACCACGTTCCGGCGCGGGGGTTTCCGCCACTGACCATCGCCCGTCGTCCGTCCCAGACCATCGTGCCGCAGATCGCTTCGGTGCTCGCGTCTACCTGCCAGAGTTCTTTGCCGGTTGTCGGTGCGTACCCGACGATCATGTCGGCACCGGCAAGTAAAATCTGACGTTGTCCCGCGATGTCAGCCACGATCGGCGAAGCAAAATTCAAGTTGCGCGGACGCTCGACTTTCCAAACTTGGTCACCCGATCGGGAATTGAGCGCGTACAGACCGCTGTCGGGCCCGTCGTACTCCGCAGCGATAATCACCAAGCCGTCTTCGATGATCGGGCTGGCACCGTATCCAAATTCAAAAATGGACGGCTTGAAGGCACAGACTCGCTTGCTCCACTCTTGGCGGCCTGAGGTTGTCATCGCGGTCAGCCATAACGCGTCGTCAGTGTGAAACAAGGCAAAGATTCGTTCGCCGTCAAATGCCAACGATGGCGAAGCGTGAGAATTGTTGGGGTGGATTTGTTTGGGAAGCGTATTGCGATGGATCACCCACTGATCGACGATCAGTCCGGTCGCCCCTTCCACCTTGACGACTGCCTGCGTGCCCGCTTCGGGGTCAGACGTCGTCATAAAAATCCCTTCGTCGATCACAATCGGTGTCGAATGTCCACGACCGGGCAATTTGATTTTCCAATGAATGTTGCTGCTGGATGCAAGATCCCAACGGAGCGGAACGGCTGTGTTTTCGCTGGCGTGGTTGTCTCCGCTGGGCCCGCGCCATTGCGGCCACTCGTCACCGCAGGCGGTGGTCGTCGTGACAAACGGTGTGGCGAGGAACAGGAGGATCACCCATGCGATGGTTCGCGTCATATCTGATTCCGGATATTTCGGGGGCACGTCAACCCGCAAGTATTCGTCGCTTGCAAAAAACCGCCCACCTGATTTGTACGAGCCCAAAGTCTACCCCGGTTGTGCGCAATTTGTTAAGGATCCTGCCGCCATGCTCGCATCACCGGCTATCTTGATCCGCGCGAAGTCGCCATCATAACGGGCAGTTTGAATCAGAATCGGTTGCTGGGAGAAAACGGATGCGGGCGGGAATTGTCGGTGTGGGATTCATGTCGTGGATTCACTATTTGGCTTATCAACGCAGCGACCATGCTGACTTGGTTGGCTTTTGCAGTCGCGATTCAGCAAAACGTTCCGGCGATTGGCGCGAGATCAAAGGTAATTTTGGACCGCCTGGCGAGCAGATTGATGTGTCTGGGATGAATGTTTGCCAGTCGCTCGAAACGCTGCTCCAAGACGATTCGATCGATTTGATTGACATTTGTTTGCCGCCGCATCTGCATCCCGATGCCATCGAAAAGTGTTTGGCGGCGGGTAAGAAGGTGCTGTGCGAAAAACCCCTGGCATTGGATGCCGCGACGTCGCGACGTTTGGCCGATCAAGCGGAACCGGGCCAGTTGATGGTCGCGCACATCTTGCCGTTTATGCCAGAGTTTCGACTGTTGGTCGACGCAGCCAACGACGGTCGCTGGGGAAAACCGGTAGCAGGGCGATTCAAACGAACGATCAGTCCGCCCGATTGGATACCCGATTTTTATGACCGTGCTCGCGTGGGTGGCCCGCTGGTCGATTTGCATGTCCACGATGCGCACTTAATTCGGTTGTTGTTCGGAATGCCGACTGCCGCGCACACGGTCAGTCGCAAAAAGAATGGCGTCGCGATGTTTTACGAAAGCGTGTTCGATTTTTCGACGCCCGATCTAGCCGTGTCGGCGGGCGGCGGTGTCATCGATTCCCCGGCACGCGGATTCACGCACGGTTACGAAGTCAGTTTTGAACGGGCAACCGTGCAATTCGAATTTGCCGCCTACGCCGATGGATCGACGAACCTGATCCCGCTGACAGTGATGGAGATCGACGGCAAGGTGCAGCGTCCCGAGTTGGGCGATGGCGATCCGATAAGCGCCTTCACGGCCGAGATCGATGCGACGGCAAAATGTGTCGACACAGGTGAAGTGTCGCCGATCTTGGACGCGAGCACGGCAGCCGACGCGTTACAGATTTGTGAAATGCAGCAACCAGGGGCATAACGAATTGTCGATTGCGGTGGTCCGAAGAAATCCGTCGTGCTTTGTTGCGAATGTTAACTTCGTCTGCGTTCTATACAAGGCAGCGGCCCCACGTCCTTTTCATCGTCGGAGATTCAGATGGGTTTACTCAATGATGTTTTTGGCCCGTCCAAAGACGAAATCTGGTCTCAGCTCGCCGCCGAAGTTCGAGGCCAACACACACCAGATGGAACGATGAAAAGCGGAGGGATCCGTTGCCGGCATCGGCAATGGGAACTTGTCTTGGATACCTGTGTCGTCAGTACAGGAAAGCGGACCACGCAATACACTCGAATGCGGGCGCCGTTTATCAACAAGGATGGCTTGTACCTGAAACTCTATCGCAAGGATTTTTTGACCGGCATCCGTAGTTTTTTTGGGATGCACGATATCGAGATCGGTGATTCGTATTTCGACGAACAGTTCATCATCAAAGGGAACGATGCGGTGAAGATCCGCCAATTGTTAGCAGATCCCAAGTTAAAACAACTGATTGACCAGCAGCCACGGATTTCGTTGGAAATCAAAGACGACGAAGGCTTGTTTGGTGCGGCCTTTCCCGAAGGCGTCGATGAGGTCGTTTTTCTGGCCATCGGCGTGATGAAGGATCTGGATCACTTGATGAGTCTGTTTCAACTCTTCGCCGTCTTGCTTGAGCGATTGGTCCGCATCGATTCGGCTTACGAAGACGATCCAGGCGTGCATCTGAGCTACTGACAATTGAGTCGGATGTCTGTCAGCCGGCGGTGAATGCGTAGTTCGACAGTGCCTCGAAGTCGCGGGTTACATTCTTTCTGAAGCGAAACGACAGTTTGCTGTCGCATCAGGGTGTAATATTCAGGGAACAATTACTTGGGAACTGAATCAATGTATCGAATCCCTCCAGTGGTGCTGCTGTTTTTGGCCGTCCAAGTTCTGGTCCAGGTATCGACGGCTCAAGACGCCAGCACGACCGTCATTTATCAGGGAACGTGCGTCAGCAGCGAAGTTGACGAGCCGGTCGCCGGCGCGACCGTTCGAATTTATGACGGCGATCGAATCGTCGCGACGACCCTATCCCAGCGGGATGGCGGCTTTGAGCTCCGGCATGTCATCGATTCCGACAAGGCCACACGTAAACCGACACGTGCCCTGGTGACAGCACCGGGGCGTGCGTCGCAAGTTGTCTCGCTGGTTGGTTCGCAACCAAAGCTGGCCATCCAGTTGGCCAAAGCGGTCACGATTCGCGGTCGGGTGGTCGACGCGGATGGTACCGCCGTGACCGATGCGATCGTTCACCTTGGCACTCACATCGTCAGCGGAGTACACGACGCGGTCAGCGATGAAAACGGGCGGTTTCAAATTGACGATGTGCCCGAGATGATCTTGCAAAGCGAGCGAGATCGACTGCTCAAGCACCGATTGATTGCAAGTCATCCACAACTGGGAATGAAGTCGGTCGTTTTGGAAAAGATTCCCTGCGAGACCGATATCGCATTTGATTCTGTTCTGCCGGATCAATATGGAATGCAGTTTCGCAGCGGCTGGCTCGGTTCACACGAAATGCCAAACGGCGTCAGCGTTACTTTCAAAAGCGAAGCCTTCCATGGACCCAATAGAAGTACGTCAGCGCTGATTCGTTGGCCAGCCAGCGACGGTCTGCCAGAGATGACCGCTCAGATTCACATCGCTTCGGATTCGTGGGGTAACCAGGATCGGTGGACCGTTGTGTGGCCCAAAGATCGATGTCAGCTCTGGATCGCAAACTCGATGAACGACAATCCATCGATTCGCGCCATCGATTTTTCGGATCCGACTGCGATTGTCACGTTGTATCGTGCTCGTAAGACGGACAAGCTGTTTCCGACGGCTGGACGAGAGGTCTATGACGCGCGCGTTCGGCGATTGCATGGCAAAGCTGGCAAGCAGGATATTCCGGTCGAAGTCTGGCGAATGATCCGGTCCAACTTTCCCAAAGTTCCCGAGAGTGATGACAACCACCAGATGTACGGTTATCAAAGCGATCGCGAAGCGGTGACCTACCAGCGGTGGAAAGTCCAGGGGACTGTTACGGATCAGCAAGGCAAGCCACTACCGTCGATTCACATCAGAGCGATTCGTGCAGCAACCGATCGCCGACTTGCGTCCGCGACGACGAAGCAAGACGGCAACTACGAACTCAGTTTTTCGATGAAATTATCAGAGGTGGCGACGAATCCTGAGATCCGCATCAAGCCTGTTTTGGCGAACCATTTTGAAAGCAGGCATGGCGATACGGGTGTGTTTCGAGTCGCCTGCGTAAAACGGGCGCCAACGGATTCGCTGCTGTTGGGTCGAATCGCCAAGGCCGACTTTGAACTGATGCCTGCGGCATCACTGGAAGGAAACTTTTCCCATGTCGCTGTGGAATCGATCGCTGGCGGGCGAATCACGTTGACATGGGATTCACCAAAACAATTCACGCATACCCGGTCCGCCGACATTGACTCGCGGGGCAGATTCCGGATGACCGATCTGCCCACCGGACAGAACAATCCGTTGACAGTCGAGTTGCGAAATGCAAGCGATCAAGTATTGGCAGAGGGAAAAATCGAACTTGCTGCAGGACGAATGATGATCGACGCGGACGAATCCTGGATCCTGAACGCACGGCCGGTACCGCTAGGTCCGATCACAGTCTCGATCGTTCACCTGCAAAAACCGGTCGCGCCGCCGGATGATGAAGCAGTGTTTGCCAATATTGTTCGCGATTGGATCGAAAGCTGCCAGCAGAACAACACACTGGCAATTCAATCGCATGACCCGGAGGTTTGGACGAAGGTGATTGGTGGTCACAACGTCGTTCACGTGCGGTATCGCAAACCAAAGTGGTTCAACGTGCATACCGACGAGGGCACGTTGCGACGAATGATTGCTGAAATTGCGTTTCCAATGTACGACATGCGGCCCGGTGCACTGTTTGCTCGAAGCGGCGATGAAACGCTGGTTTTGGAGTCACCTCTGATCGAGCCGACGATTCGGTTGATGAGTCACCGGTCGTTGGACTGTTTTTTGACGCAGTGGTACCAGCCCTACATCGATGCATGGAATCATCCGCCGCCAAGCCCATCGGCGAATGTGGCGCAGATCGCGGTGGATGTCGACGGTGTTCTGATGTTGGATGGCAAGCCGGTGCCCAAAGATATTCATCAGTTGAGCGGTGTCTTGAGTACCGCGGGCTACGACCGACGCGATTCGTTCGCAATGGTCACGGCGGATCCGTTGACACCCTACGACAAGCTTCATTGGGTGATGTGGAAACTGGGGCAGTCGGGTTGGAAGGACAGAATCATCCTGCGAGTTGGCCAGTAGTTGGATGATGGCCGGTGGGAGTGATGACCGGTGGGAACCGGCCCCACGTCGATTTGGAAAGTGACGGTTACTTTGAGATCAGTTCCAGCAAGTCGCCGATCTTTCGATGGGCTTCGATGGGGTGTCGAAGTGATTCCTTGGTCAGGACACGATACTCGTTGCGACGCCCCACTTTCTCGCGCTGGATGAATCCGCCGTCTTCCAAATCCAACACGATGCGTTGCACAGCACGCTCGGTGATACCGACTTCGGTGGCAACTTTTCGTAGCACCAGCTTGGGGTTGGCGTGGAGCACAGCGAGGACGTGGGCGTGATTGGTCAAGAAGGTCCATCGGGTCGATCCAGCCTTCGAAGGTTTGCCGTTATCGGTTGTTTTGCCTGGCCGTTTTTTCGCTGTTTTTGCCATCGAAACTTGATCCTACGCGTTGACTCCACCGTCTACTTTCTGAAAATACCAAATCTCCCTCCATTTTGCGACAGCCAAAACACGATAACCTATTGACGAAATCAATGTCGCATAATACGATCCGATCCGATGCATTTGGTGCCATGGTGGCTTTGGACTGATGGAAGTGAATTCGATACCCCGTCAACGATCGGCAAGCTCGGCTGAAGGTCGCAAACCTGCTTCGATGCGATGGAGCTTGTTGCTGATTGCATTGACGCTTCCGTGGACCACATCGACGCTTTGCGAATCGGTCACGATCGAAGCGGAGTCGACATGCGAGACGCTGGTCGAATGTGCCTGTGCCACACCCATCAGGCGGGTTGGTCCCAAACGGGGGCGACCATCCGACAACATCGTGCCTGTGTTCGCTATTGCTGTGCGGCCGTTCCGCCCCTTGGACCAGGCTAGCGGGCACTTGATGTCTGGTCATCGAATCTACAATACGTTACTTGCGCCTCTGCGTTGCTAGCGACTACGTTATTCGCCATGTCTACATTTCGATGGGCGGCGGCGAATAGGACCCTACGTCCGCGTTGAACTTTCCATTAACATCGCAGCGGATTTCTACCGTGGCGACGGACAAGTCAGCCGGCACGAGCACACGGACCAAGCAATCAAGAATTCTTCGCAACCCATCACGTACACATCACCATGACCACCGCAAGCGACAATCAACTCAACGGCCACTCAACGAAGTCGTCGTCTTCGCTGATTCACGACGTGACGGCTAGCGTCGTAGTATTCCTCGTGGCTTTGCCACTTTGTCTGGGAATTGCGCTGGCGTCCGGAGCGCCGTTGTTTTCCGGGCTGCTGGCCGGAATCGTGGGTGGCATCGTTGTTGGGGCGCTGAGCGGTTCTCATACCAGCGTCAGTGGCCCCGCCGCTGGTTTGACCGCCATCGTGGCGACTCAAATTGCTGTGTTGGGTTCTTTCGAGGCGTTTCTACTGGCGGTGTTTATCGCTGGTCTGATGCAAATCGGATTGGGATTGGCAAAGGCGGGCGCGTTGTCCGCGTTCTTTCCATCCAGTGTGATCAAAGGACTGCTTGCTGCGATCGGTGTGATCTTGATCCTAAAGCAGATCCCGCACGTACTCGGCCACGACACGGATCCCGAAGGGGAGATGTCGTTTTCGCAGCCGGACAACGAAAACACGTTTTCGGAAATCGTCACGGTTCTATTTGGCGAATTTCATATCGGTGCTGCCGTGGTTGGGCTTTCCTCGATCGCATTGCTGCTCGCTTGGGACCGCATCAAGCCATTAAAGAACTCGATCATTCCCGGGCCGCTGGTGGTCGTTCTATTCGGTGTTTTGATGCAGCACCTACTCGGCCGCGCCGGTGGGGAATGGCTGATCGGAGCAAAACACATGGTCCAGATTCCGGTGGCCGACTCATTCATCGGTGTGATTGACTTCCTGGCATTTCCTGATTGGTCGATGTGGGCCAATCCAGCGATTTATTTGGCGGCGGTAACGATCGCAATCGTCGCCTCCTTGGAAACGCTGTTGAATTTGGATGCCGTCGACAAATTGGATCCACAGCGTCGTGATTCGCCGCCCAGTCGCGAATTGCTGGCGCAAGGCGTCGGCAACACAATCTCCGGTTTGATTGGCGGCCTGCCAATGACGTCAGTGATCGTTCGCAGCAGCGTCAATGTCAGTGTTGGCGCGAAGACCAAACTGTCGGCCATCTTGCACGGCATGCTGCTGGTCGTTTGCGTGGGATTCTTTCCGGTCTATTTGAATATGATCCCGTTGGCAGCGTTGGCTGCCATCTTGCTGGTGACTGGTTTCAAACTGGCCAGCCCCAAACTTTTTCGGCAGATGTACAGTGAAGGGCGATACCAATTCATTCCGTTCCTGGTCACGCTCTTGTCGATCGTATTTACCGACCTGTTGATCGGGATCTTGATCGGTTTGGCTGTCAGCCTGCTATTTATTTTGAACAGCAACCTGCGAAAACCGATTCGCCGAATCGTGGAAACTCATATCGGCGGCGACGTGCTCCATATCGAACTGGCCAACCAGGTCAGTTTTTTGAATCGCGCGTCGCTGGACAAATTGTTCAGCGAAGCACCGCGTGAATCCAGTTTGTTGATTGATGCCAGTGACACGGATTACATCGATCCGGACGTGTTGAGTTTGATTCGTGATTTTAAGCAGAATCGTGGTCCGGCCCACGGCGTCACGGTCAGCCTGCGCGGATTTCGCGACAAGTACAAGCTGAAAGATGACATTCAGTTTGCCGACTATTCAACGCGCGAGCTGCAAGACCGTGTAACGCCCGAGCAAGTGTTGGAATTGCTGCGCGAAGGCAATCGGCGTTTCTGTACTGGAAATCGATTGACACGCGACTTTCGCACTCAAGTCGGTGCAACGGCGGCCGGGCAAACACCACTGGCGGCGGTGCTCAGTTGTATCGACTCGCGCGTTCCCACCGAGTTGGTGTTTGATTTGGGCATTGGCGACATTTTCAGTGTGCGCGTTGCCGGCAATGTGATCGGCAGCAAATCACTGGGCAGCATCGAGTACGCCGTCGGTGTGGCTGGTGTCAAGTTGGTTCTGGTTCTGGGGCATACCAGATGCGGAGCGGTTACCTCGAGTGTGCAATTCGCCAGCGACCACAAAAATGTTCAACAGGAGACTGGCTGCGAGCATCTGCAATCGATCGTCGATGAGATTACGCCCTGTATTGAGCGGGCCGACTTGACGCTTTTCCGAACATCGACTCCCGAGCAACAGGAGCACATCGTCGATGAAATTGCAAAGTGCAATGTGCTTCGCACGGTCCAGGAGATCACGTCGCGGAGTAGCGCGATCCGCCAGGCTGTTCAAGCGGGACGCGCGATCGTTGTCGGTGCTGTCTATGACGTCAAGAGCGGGGATATCGAATTCCTGCAGGAGGAGGCAGCGGTCACCGCCGCCACTTAACCGACGTCCCATGTGGATTCTGTTTCGACGGAGACCGGTCGACCGACCAAATTCCCAGCGGGAACAAAACCTGCTTGGCTATCAAAACCGCTACCGCTCTTGGGGGAAACAGTACGTTGTTTCACCGCGTTTGTCGGTCGCCACAGAAAAGTGTTTGGGGATTGGCGGCGGATTGGGCATAATGCCGGGCCCATTTTTTTGGGTCTAGGCAGCACAGGGCTGCCGATTTGATTCTAGGACGTTCGACGTTGCCCTCAGGGATGGTCCAGCATGGACGCGATGTGGCAAAACCAGGTGGTAATTGGGTTCGGAACGGATCCGTTCAACCCTCACGCTGCGCGGCCGGTGGAAATCGTTGGTGGTCTCAAGAAACGCCAACTACGGCAGCAGATCGTGCAGTCTTGCCCGCGTGTGCCGGGCGTCTACGGGATGCTCGATCGCAAGGGTCAGTTGATCTACGTTGGCAAGAGCAAGTCACTGCGTTCGAGATTGCTGAGCTACTTTGCTGATTCGACCGCCGATGAGAAAGGTGGGCGGATCATCGAAAATGCGAGAGCGATCCAATGGGAAACCCAGCCCAATGAATTCGCATCACTGCTGCGCGAACAACAATTGATTCGACTGTTCCAGCCACGATGGAATGTGCAGGGTGTGCCCAAACGTCAGCGACCAGTTTATTTGTGTCTCGGTCGAACACCTGCCGCGTGTTTCTTCCTGGCGGCGACGCCACCCGCGAATTGTGTCGCGATCGAAGGTCCTTTCTTTGGTGCCGGTCGAATGCGTCGCGCCGTTGACGCGTTGAACAAACTCTTTTTGCTGCGGGACTGCAGTCAAAAACAGGTTTTTCATTTTGCCGAACAGTTGCAGTTGTTTGAACTGGATCATCGCCCCGGTTGCCTGCGGCTGGAGCTGGAGACGTGTTTGGGCCCGTGCGCAGCCGCTTGCAGTCGTGACCAGTACGACCGACAAGTCAACGCGGCCGAAAGTTTTTTGGACGGTTTCAATGATGAACCGATTGTCGTGATCCGTGATCAGATGGAACAGGCATCCGCGAATCGGCAATACGAATTAGCCGGGCGAGCCGCGCTGACGCTGAAATCGGTCGAGTATGTTCACCGCAAACTGTCGCGTTTGGCCAAGGCACGTCGAGAGTTCACGTTCATCTATGCCGTTCCTGGATACGATGGTTGCAATACCTGGTACCTGGTGCATTGCGGCGAGATCGCAGCGGTCGCGGCGGCACCTCGCAATCCCGAGGAATACGCGACATTGAAACCGACGTTGTCCCAATGGACCGCGATGACGGCAAACAAATTGGACCGGGGACACGGCGCCCATCCTCACACCTTGTCGGTCGTTGCATCGTGGTTTCGTAAAAATCGAACGGAGATACAACGTACATTTGATCCGCAGCAGGCAGGTCGCAAGTACTATCGGAAGTCGCTTTCCGCGTAAACCGAACGCCTACGGGCTGTCTCGAAAAACGATCCGGATATCTTCTTTGCCCGGATCATCTCCAAAGCGTCGACCGTTCCCATCGCACCCTGAGAGACTCGCTATAAAGGAGACAGCGTGTTTTTTAAGGTTCACACGTCGGCGGTCGCTTGGAATCTTGGCTGACCCCACCATGTTTCTGTTAGGAGCCGCTTGATGAAACGGTCTGCATTTGCCGTATCGGTCTTAGCCACGTCGATCTTGTCGTTGTTGGTTTGTGAAGCGGCCGTTGCTTGTGGTGGTTCCGGTGGTGGTTTGAATTCGGGTTCGTCGCGAGGCCTGCAGTTTGCCCGGTCATCGCAAGGCGGCATGTCACGTTGTGGCCCATCGTCGTCTCCAGCATCCGGTGTGCTTGCGATGCAACGACAACACAATTTGCTGCGTCAGCAATCAGCTGCTCAAATCGCCAATTACCACGCGAAAATGAAACCGTTGCGAATCGCGCGGGCAACGAAGATGCGTGAAGACAAGGTCGCCGCACGTGAGGCGCGGAGTCAAATCCGAATTGCCAAGTTGGAAGCGAAGAAACGTGAGCAGCAATCCTTTCTGGCAAAGGCTCGCACCTGGCGGGACCAAAGTGGCGAGTTTGAATTACAGGCGATCTTGGTGGATGCCAATGGATGGGGCGTCAAACTTCGCAAACAGACCGGAGCAATGGTCAACGTCCCGATCGATCGATTGAGTTCATCTGACCAAAGTTATGTGGCAAGAGTGATTGCTGATCGCATCCAAGATGGCGCGATGTTTGTCGGACTGTAGCCGTGGCTGCGTGCAGAAGTCGCAGTCGCGCTACACGCGTCATTCGCTGGGGGGTGATCATTAGAGCATCATGGCTGGAACGCTCGGTTGTTCAGCAGGTGTGGGAGATCTGGCTGGATGGTGGTTTCACGGCTCGCTGCATTGGGGGCTTGCCCACTCGCTACCATAGTCGCATATCCGTTCGCACCATCTGGAACTCTTATGTCTGCTCACTACAAGCTCTTGTCGCTATTGATTTTGGTCATTCCTGTCGTCGTGACGGCCGAAGAGGCGTCCGATTGGAATCAATGGCGTGGGCCCTCGCGTGACAGTCAGTTGGCCGGCGCTCAATGGCCCGATCAACTGAACGGTAAGTTGCAGTTGGTGTGGGAAAAACCACATGCACCGAGCTACAGCGGACCGGTCGTCTGTGGTGATTTGTTGTTTACGACCGAGACAATCGGCAAGCAAAAAGAACGCGTAACGGCCTACCGATTGGAAACCGGCGACGTGATCTGGAGCAAAGACTGGCCTGGTGCGATGGCAGTGCCATTTTTTGCCGCTGCCAACGGCGACTGGATTCGATCGACGCCCGCATGCACCAAGGATGCTTTGGTCGTTCTGGGCATGCGAGATGTATTGGTTTGCTTGGATCCGCAAACGGGCAACGAAAAGTGGCGAGTAGATTTCCCAGAGGCGATTGGAACTCCGTTACCATCATTCGGAGCGGTCTGTTCGCCTTTGATCGACAACGGTGCCGTGTATGTCCAAACCGGTGGAGCGCTCGTGAAGGTCGACCTGAAAACCGGTGGGGTCCTTTGGCAGTCTTTGCAGAACGGCGAAGGAATGATGAGCAGTGGTGCTTTCTCCAGTCCAACGATCGCAACCATCGCGGAAAAACGACAGTTGGTGGTGCAAACGCGGGAAGCCCTTTGTGGTGTCGATCTGGAGTCCGGCGCGGTTCTTTGGAAAGAGCCGATCGAGGCGTTCCGCGGGATGAATATTCTGACTCCGCTGGTCATCGGTGATCAGATCTTTACATCCGCCCACAGTGGTAAAGCACAGTTGTTCCACATTCAGCGATCAGCAGACGACGCCTGGTCGGTCACGGAATCCTGGCAGCAAAATACTCAGGCGTATATGTCGTCCCCCGTGTTAGTTGGTGATTCGATCTACCTGCACTTAAAAAACCAACGTGTCAGTTCGATCTCGCTGGCCGATGGAAAGAGCAAGTGGAGGAGTTCACCGTATGGAAAATATTGGAGCATGATCAGCAATGGCGAACGTATTGTCGCGCTGGATGAATCTGGTGAGCTGCTGTTGGTCGAGCCCAGCGAAACGGAATTGAAAATCTTGGACCGGAAAAAGGTGGCGGAGGATTCATGGGCGCATCTGGCAATTCAGGATGATTTGTTGATTGTTCGTGATCTGGCCGCGATCAAGGTCTTCCGCTGGAAATGACTTCCGGGACAATAGCAGCCATGGCGACAATCCCATTTGCACTGCCGCGTCTGGTTGCCTAGTCGCTCTTTACTGTGCGACCGAATTTTCTTTGCCTGCTGATTTGATAACGCTGCATGACTGATCAAGAGATCCCGTACGATTCGTTCTTATTGGTCTCGTTTGGTGGTCCCGAGGGGCCCGAAGACGTGTTGCCATTCTTGGAAAATGTACTGCGTGGCAAAAATGTGCCACGCGAGCGAATGCTGGAAGTAGCCGAGCACTACAAGCACTTTGGTGGTATTAGTCCGATCAACGATCACAACCGCAAGTTGTTGACGGCGATTAAGCAAGAGTTTGCCGACAACGGCATTGAGTTGCCTGTTTACTGGGGTAACCGCAACTGGCATCCGCTGCTACCCGACACGTTGCGGCAAATGCGAGACGACGGTTGCAAACGGACATTGGCGTTCTTTACCAGCATGTTCAGTTGCTACAGCGGGTGCCGGCAGTACCGCGAAAACATCGCCGCAGCACAAGACGAAGTGGGTCAGGGGGCACCGATCGTGGACAAGGTTCGGATGGGTTTCAATCATCCTCTGTTCATTGACACGATGGTCGATAGCGTGAATCGTGCGATCGACTCGTTATCCAAAGACTCCGGATCCGCAGAGATCGATAGCGTCGATCGGGACAAAGTCACTGTGATGTTCACCGCACACAGCATCCCCATGTCGATGGCCGATCATTGCGACTATGTCAAACAGTTGACCGAGTCGAGCCGATTAGTGGCCGAAGGTGCCGGCGTGAACCAATGGCGACTCGTTTATCAAAGTCGCAGTGGACCACCGCAGCAGCCCTGGCTTGAACCGGATGTTTGCGATGCGATCGCGGAGATGGACGACTCAGAGCAGCTTTCGCATCTCGTGATCGTTCCGATCGGTTTTGTCAGCGATCATATGGAAGTGATGTTTGACCTCGATCAAGAGGCGGCTCAGTTATGCCAAGAACGTGGGATTTCAATGGCTCGGGCGACAACGGCTGGGACATCTGCAAAATTTGTGCAGATGATTGCGGCTTTGGTCGACGAACGGTTGGGGCGGACCGATGACAGACAGGCGATCGGCGATTTGGGAGCCTGGCACGATGTCTGTCCGCACGATTGCTGCCAATACACGCCGCGTCGCCCCCCAGCGAGTGTCTCAGGTGGTGGACGCCCAGATACGAGCCGACCGACAGGTACTGGCGCAAAGAATTAGAGCTCAGGCAGAGCGATTTGTGGTCGCGAGTCTATTTTTGGTGGCGATATGGGTTGAACAGTAGATAGTTCAGATGGCGATAGAGATCGCTCTCGTTCAACAGCGCCGCGTGTTTGCCTTCGCCAGCCAATCTTGGCCCGTTAAACAAAACGACACGATCGGCACTTCGGAGCGTTTGCAGTCGTCGCGGCAACATGACCACCAAGGTTCCATTATTGGCCAGTTGGCGTAGCGCCCTCAAACAAGGGTCTTCGGGCAAATGTTCGGTGGGTGGTGCAGGTTCCATCGCCAGCAGCACCGGTGGTTTGTGGACGATCGCCCGAGCGACGCCTAACGCGTAAGTCGTTTCGATGCCGAGTGTCGATTCACCAGTGGTAATGTATGTGTTCAGTCCTTCGGGTAGTCGTTGGAGTCGTTCGTAGACATCGACTTCGCCCAACGCGTCAACGATGTCGCTGTTGTTGATCGATTCGTCACCGCCGCGGAGGTTTTCCATGATGGATCCGTCCCAGATGGGACCATCCGGATCGATCCACATCACGTTTTTGGCCAGTGCAGCCGGGTGCACATCCAGAAGTGCGATGCCATCGACCAACACCCGGCCTTCGGACGGTCGCCCAAATCCCATCAATAGTTCGGTCAGGGCACGCGTGGAAACCGATTCGGTGCCCAGCAATGCGACCATCGATTTGGGGGTTAATTCCAGGCTCAGATGACTGAGGATCGATGCGCCGGTCGAATCGTTTAAGGAGACATCCCGTATTACCACGCCATCGCGGAGTCCGGCGAATCCGACGCGTTGTTCGGTCGGCGCGATCTCGTCACTGCGTTTTAAGTAGGCGTAGATTGCATCACATGCCTTGCCGCTGGTGTGCAATTGACGCGCCAGGGCGATCAATCGTCCGGCAGCCGCGACCGCACCGGTCAGTGCCAATCCCAGCACCAGAGCAGCCGGAACGCTCAATCCGTTCTCGACCCCAAATAGATTGACACCGAGTCCCAGGATCAGGACGGCAATCGCCGCTGCGCTGGCGAGAAACATCAGGGGCCAAACCCGTCCGCGTCGTGAGTCTTCGTTGACCAAGCGACGATACAGTGCGTCAAGTTCGGTGTTAAAGGATCGTTCAGCCAGTCCTTGAGTTTGCAAACGTGCCATCATGGGGGCCTGGCCGACAATCTCGGCCATCCGGTTTCGTCTGCGCGGGACTTCCCAATCACTTAGTTCGGTTTCTTCGCCACCGCGGAGACGCTGGTAAAGTTGCCACAGCATCACGCCGCTGACGACCGCCAGCAAAGCCAACCAAACGTTCACCAACAATGCGAGAGCTACACAGCCAAGCAACATCAGCACGCTGCGCGGAATCGATCGATACCAGAGCGAAAGTCCCTGTTGTAGATCCGGCAATTCATGGCCAATTAATTCCTGAGCACGCACATGCTGTGCAGCGGCGCCCTCTAATTCAGCACGCCGCAGACTTTGGCCGAGCATCCGCGTGTGAAGCGACTTGACGATCCGTTGCGCGCGATGGTCCGCGGCACGGCGACACATCCATACGGCCAAGCAAAAAACGGCGGCGACGACAAACGAAACGCCAACCAATTCGGTCAATTGGATCAAAGCGGGTTGATCGGTAAACGAATCTGGCAGCGGAACACTCAGATGCGTTCCCAATCGAACGGGCGACGAGCTGAGTCCTGCCGAATCCAGTAGGACTGCCAGGAGTCCAACCAAGACAACCAAGACTGGCACGAGCAGGCCAGCCACGGTGGCCCAAAAATACGCAACCAATGCACCGTGGGATACGGATTCATTGCGTGCAGCGGCAAGTGTGCTGATTTGCCTCAACCTTGTCGGCCTCAATGATGGAAAAGACTGGTGACCAATTCTACGTGACGGCCCCGGAATCTGATGCACAATCCCTCGGCGCTGACAGTCAGGCAGCGATTCGCCCATGGCGGCAATACCCGGCCATCGGCTGGGTCGCGGGCAGTGGGGCCGGTGTGGATCAGATCGGGACTATGCCAAGTCTCGGTCTTCGAACAGTAGCATCGCGAGCATCCAAATGGCGATCACGAAACATACAAGATAATTAAAAGCACCGGCTAAGTAGATCGGCGGTATCTGATTTCCGGCATCGACGGCACTTTGAACGTTAAATACGTTCAAATTCGGGATAATTACCGCAATCAGTTTGCCCACAAACCCCACCAATTCGTTGTTTCCTTGTGCCGACGCGACCAAGGGCGAGGTCAAATTGCCGATCACGTAGACCACAAAACAAGTGATAAAATTGGCCAACAGGGGCAAACGGGTCGCCAACGCGACAGCGATCGCGCCGATCACCATGGTCTCCATAAAGTACAGCGAGAGAGCGGGAATCGTGGTGTGGATTTCCTCCAGACCCAGTTGCCAAATCGGAGTTGCTTTGGACGTTTCGCGGGCGTCGTAAATCGGTTTGTACGCCATCAGCACAATGAACACCGCCGCGATGATCACAAAGAGCACCAAAACAGCCATCATGATTCCAGCGTACTTACCAACGATAAAGGATCGCCGACTGACCGGTTTGCTCAGTACCGTCAGCGCGGTGCGGCCTTCGATTTCTTCACTGACCGTTGTGCCGGCACTCCAAACTGCTTGAATCATTCCTAGCACCATGATCAGTGTCACACCGCTGTCTTTGAACATGCGGATATCATCGCCCAGCGTATTGAACGGATAGATCGCAAAGACGATGACGCCGAAGATTCCGATCGCCAACAAAATCAAGTACAGCGTTTGAGCCATCTCGTTCTTGGCGGTCGACAAAGCAAGTGCCCAAATCCGCGGCGCGGCTTGCCGAAACGCAACGATCGAAGTCATCAACAAAAAGAACGCGATGGCGATGTTGACAATCGTGGCGGCTTCGGGAACCGGCGGTAAAGACTGGAATTCAAACACGACCTTTGCCGGCAAAATTTCGCGATTTTGAATGTGTAAATTTGCGGCCGTCGCGGGAATCGGCGGGACGTCTCGGTCTTCGTATCGGTAGCGTAATTGCGAATCCGCAAAGACCGTGGTCGCAGGTCGCGAAAATCCGGCAGGGTCCGCGGAGTCAGCCAAGTTGATCGTACGATCAGTCGTGATCGTAAGCCCGGCCATGTTGCGCACGTCGTAGTCCAGATTCGCGGGCAAGAACGGCGCCTCGTCAGCCGTCAAATCCTCCGAGGCAGCCGGTAGTTCTACGACCACCGTTCGCGTCCCGTCGCCGACCAAATTGACCGCCGGAATCGATGTCAAAAAATCCATCGGTTTCTTGACCCACAGCGTCGCCACCAAACCGACGAACGTCAAAACAAACGCAACACCCAAAAGATATGGCACGATGCCTTCGCCCAGGATGGTTGCCCATTCATTGCGGGTGCGGTGCCACATTCCGTACACCAGGCCAAAACCGGTGACCACACCGATACAAATCAGGGGCAAAAACAATGATTCGGAATACTCGTCATCGCCAGGCACGTACTGCCAGCACAACGCTCCGGCAATCGCGCCGCCAACGATCAACGAAGCGATGACGCCGCGTTTTGGCGAATCGGGCAACGATCCCAAGCCTGGAATGATCGACAGCGCGGCCAAGACTCCATAAACGATCAAGCAGGCCAATGCACCGACGATTATTCCGGCGGCGATGACCCACATCGGGGTCAACCAAACCGGCAACCACTTGGCCATCTGAGCCACGATCATCCCCGGCGCGACCATCAGTTCAGGTTGCCAATGAGGGACGAATTCGAGCGTGACGCTGCTAAGCACGGGGCGGTCAACCGCCGTGGGAGTCAACCAGTTGGCCAATGGAGCGGAACTTGCAGCAAGGGAGCCGAACAAGGAGTTCATCTGGGTCAGGCCAGCGGTCATATCGAGCCAATGCGGTGAAAAAAACGACAGCGAATGGTTTGCATGGAAAAATGTCCGCCACGACCTGCGCGGCAAACGTTTGGCTGACGGCGACTCCAGAGAGAGCCTCCTGCCGGCCAAATCGGCGAAGCGTGACCGTCGTCACAGACTGTCAAAACGCCACTTTTCGAGCGAGTTTTCTCGTCGGTGGCACACCTCAACGCATCAGGCCTGATACGCAGGATGGGGCAAAAAGGTTTGCCGTCATTTGTATTTGGCCAAAAGTTGCCGAATCGGGTCGGGGATCGGTGCTTTTTCCAGGCCTCCACCGGGCCGCAATCGACAGCACACGACCGTTAATTGGCCTCGTGCGATCGGCTGCTGATCCCGAGTGAATTCAAACGTGTACTGGATGCTGGATGTACCGATGTGGCTGACCGAAACGGCGATCGACAGGATGTCCTCGAATCGCGCCGCTGCCAAGTAGTCGCAAGTCGCCGAAACCCGCGGCCAAGTCAATTGATTGGGGTCAGCATGATCGAGAACCGGAATCCCTAACCCCCGAAGCATCTCGTGCTCGGCGGCTTCCATCATCGGAAAGAATGTCGAGAAATGAACGATTCCCGCGGCATCGGTGTCTCGAAATTCGATCCGTCGCTCGGTCGTAAACGTCATGGGCAGTTCGTGTGGCGGATGGCGAAATACGGATAATCAAACGGGCGGCCGTGTGGCGGCCGCCTCAGTCAGTAGCGAGCCCGCCTGGATCGGTCGGGAAACGGCGACGGCCAATAGGGAACCGGCGTCGGTGGTTGGGGAACCGGCGTCGGTGGATTCGGAATCACCAAAGGTCCTGAAGATACCACCCAAGCGAAAACCGTGGGGATTTTGAGCCAAAGCAAAGGCGATGCATGGGGCCAAAAAAAAGGCCAAGCGAATTCGCTTGGCCATCGTTGCGGGATCATTCTTGTTGTCCCGGCGCTCGGTTACTATCGGGAGCAATCAAATCTCCTGAGCAATCAAATCTCGCGAGGCAGCACGATTCGCGGCACAGGGTCGTTGGGGCCGCTGCATCGCGGCAACCTATTCGCCGACGTAGGGCAACAACGCCATGAATCGAGCTCGTTTGACCGCTGCGGTCACGGCGTGCTGACTCGCTGCAGTACAGCCGCTCTTACGACGTCCGACAATACGGCCTTGGCGATTGATCATTTTCTTCAGCAGATCCATGTCCTTGTAATCGACGTACATCGGCCGTGGGCGATGGCCATCGACAAAGATCGGGTCTTTTTTGCGGGTGCGGGAGCGTGCTCGCGTCCGTTTTCGGGCGCGACTACGGGTGCTCATGGGGCGTGGAGGCATTGCGGGTGAAGTCTTTCTGGGTTGGGCGAATGGTCTGTTGCAGCGTTGTTGGTGGCAGGATCCTCCGTTGGGAGGGCTGCCGGGGCCGATTGGCACCCTAACGCCGAAGCGGTCGGAGACACTTTGTCAGTACCCGCTAAAATGTGTACTGGTCGCCGACTCGCCGATCGAAATCGAAGCGAGTGAGTATGCCCGCACCCGGGGCGATTGGCAAGAGCAAGCGGAGGGCGAAAAGCTGGTTTCTTCCGCCCCTGTACGGCCTCTGGAACGCAATTTGCCCTTTCCCTACTGACAAACCTTTGCCATATTTCCCAGTTGATTTACGGCATTGGAGAATTTTTGACGTCCGAATTCGGGATCCGTCCTGAATGTCCAAGCATTTGATCACCCATCGGTGCCCTCGCGTGTCGAGGTCTGTATCGGGGAGTTTGTTTCCACCAGTGGGCTGAAAATTTTTCGATCCCTCCCACGAACGTCCTTCAGCCGAAGGCCGTTCACCTGTGACGATTCGCAACGGACCGTTGTGTTGCTGCCTGATATCAGCAGCATGGAATCCAATTCAAGAATCTCGCCAGCGGCATCTGATTCCAACACGTCAATCAATACACAATATTTCGAAACACAGAGGCCACGATTTAACGCTCTTGGGCACTCAACATTAGACGCGTGTGTTTTCCGCGTCCCCAAGAATCCTACAAAAATCGTGTGCGTTGTTTAGGTGAAAGTTATGAGTCTGGAGAAACTGAGAAACATCGGGATTAGCGCCCACATCGACTCGGGGAAAACAACCTTGAGCGAGCGAATCCTGTTTTACACCGGACGGATTCACAAGATCGAAGACGTCCGTGGCGGTGGTGACGGTGCCACGATGGACCATATGGAATTGGAAAAGGAACGTGGGATCACGATCACCAGTGCCGCAACGAGCGTGAAATGGAAGGATCACCCGATCAACTTGATCGATACGCCTGGCCACGTCGACTTTACCGTCGAAGTGGAACGATCGCTTCGTGTCCTTGACGGTGCCGTGCTGGTCCTTTGCAGCGTCGGTGGCGTGCAAAGCCAATCGATCACCGTCGACCGTCAAATGAAACGGTATCAGTGCCCCCGAATCGCCTTCATCAACAAGATGGACCGAACCGGTGCCAATCCCTTCCGCGTGATGCAACAGTTGCGTGACAAGCTGGGCGCCGAAGCGTTCATGATGCAGTATCCGATCGGCGCCGAAGAAAACTTCAAGGGCGTAATCGACCTGATCGAAATGAAAGCGTTGACCCACGATGGCACGGAAGGTGAAATCGTCGTCGAATCAGAAATCCCGGACGATCTGAAGGACAAAGCGGTTGAATTCCGCGGCCTGATGCTCGAGGCACTTTCGATGTACAGCGACGAAATGATGGAGTTGCTGCTGAGCGAAGAAGAAGTGCCCAAGGAACTGATCTACAAGGTCACACGAGACGCCGTGCTTTCGGGTGCTACCCCTGTGTACATGGGCAGCGCGTTCAAGAACAAATCCGTTCAACCGCTGCTCGACGCTGTGATTCGTTACTTGCCTAGCCCGCTGGATCGCGAGATTCACGGAACCGACCCCAAAGACGAAGAGAAGAAGATCCCGCTGAAGCCGGATCCCAAGGCTCCGTTCGTCGGCATGGCATTCAAAATTGTCGATGACGCCTTTGGCCAACTGACATTCATGCGAATTTATCAAGGCACGATCGAAAAGGGCGGGACGTACATCAATCAGCGGACCAGCAAGAAGGAACGCTTCAGTCGGATTGTTCGAATGCACAGTGACAAACGCGAAGAAATCGATTCGGCGTCCGCCGGCGATATTGTCGCTGTGATGGGTATCGATTCGGCCAGTGGTGATACGTACGGCGAAGAACGTGATCAATGCACGCTGGAGTCAATGTTTGTACCTGATCCGGTGATCAAGATTGCTGTCGAACCGACCAATCGTGGCGACGGCGACAAGATGGGAAAAGCACTGCAACGTTTCCGCAAGGAAGACCCAACGTTCCGAGTCTTTACGGACGAAGAAACCAAGGAAATCCTGATCAGCGGCATGGGCGAATTGCACTTGGAAGTCTACATCGAACGCATTCGACGCGAGTACGGTGTGGACATCGAAGTTGGTGCACCCAAGGTCAGCTATCGTGAAAGTCCGACCAAAGAAGTTGCGTTTGATTACAAACACAAAAAACAGTCGGGTGGTTCCGGTCAGTTTGCTCACATCAAAGGTCGACTCAGTCCAATCGAATCGGACAGCGAAGACAGCTTCGAATTCGAAGAACACATTGTCGGGGGCCGTATTCCCAAACAATACATCCCGGCAATCGAAAAAGGATTTCGAGACATCTTGGGCAAGGGACCTGTCGCCGAGTATCCGGTGGTGGGAACGCGAATCGATTTGGACGACGGTAGCTTCCACGAAGTGGACTCGTCCGAGAAAGCGTTCTACACGGCTGCTCAAGGTTGTTTCCGTGAGTACTTCAAACAAGCCGCACCCAAGCTGCTTGAACCGATCATGAACATCGAAATCGAATGCCCCGAGGATTTCCAAGGGACAGTCGTCGGGGACGTGATCAAGCGTCGGGGAATCATGAACAGCAACGACATCGTCGATGGCAATAGTGTCATTCTTGCCGAAGTCCCGTTGGCCGAAACCTTCGGTTACGCGACCGACCTGCGAAGCATGACTCAGGGTCAAGGAACGTTCACGATGGAATTGGCAACTTTCCGCCAAGTCCCGTCGAACATCCAAGAAGAGATCATCGAAAAGAAGAAGCAAGAGAAGTTGGTTGGAGCCAAATAAGTTCCCATCCATCCGATCACGACAACGGCGGTGCGACTTCAGTCGCACCGCCGTTTTTTTTGCGCCCTTACTTGAATCACAGTTCCTCGAATCACTGTGGTAGACCAGAACTTGTTCTGGTGAACAGGGAATCGAACGATGCGTCAGTTGTCGGTCGTCGCCGTCGGACGATCCGTCCGCCAGGCGATGGACGAGCGTGTTCTGCCCATCGTCTGACTACCGATTCGCGGCTTGTGTGAGTTGACGGCAGCGGTCGGCCAGTTCCTCGGTCAGATCGCTCGACCGAGCCCTCCAGGACCAGTTGCCGGTCGCCTCTCCGGGCAAGTTCATTCTCGCGTCATTACCGAGTCCCAGCAAATCTTGCAGCGGGATGATCGCTGTATCGGATTGCGAATCCAGCACCGCTTTGACCAATTGCCAGTGAACGTCGTCATCGGAGGTTACGAAGTCATCTAACGGATCGGGGCCGTCGGCGGGTGGTTTTCGCTGCGAGTACCAACCCATCAAGGTGTCATTGTCGTGCGTGCCGGTGTACGCGACCGAGTGGGTTGGGAATTGATCGGGGCGATGAAAACCGTCGTCGACGTCATCAAATCCAAATTGCGCAACCCGCATCGCTGGAAATCCCAGTTCATCGCGCAGGTCGTGGACTTCTTGCGTGATCATTCCGAGGTCTTCGGCAACGATCGGTAGTTCGCCCAGTTTTTTCCGAGCGGCATTGAAAGGTTTTGCCTGCGGTCCTTTACGCCATTTGCCACCCATCGCGGTGGGGGACGATGCGGGAATTTCCCAGTAAGATTCGAACCCGCGAAAATGATCCACACGCAAGATGTCGAACTGACGCAGTGCGTGCTCGAATCGATCGGTCCACCATGCGAAATCGGTGGCCTCTAATTCGTCCCATCGATAAAGAGGATTGCCCCACCGCTGGCCAGTCTTGGAAAAATAATCTGGTGGCACTCCTGCGACCAGAGTCGCCTCGCCGGCTTCGTTCAAACAGAACAGGGACTGATTGGCCCAGACATCGGCACTCTCGTACGCGACGAAAATCGGCATGTCGCCGTAGATCTGTACGTCGTGGTCGTTGGCGTACTTTTTGACGCCGACCCACTGCTGGTCAAACACAAATTGCAGAAATTTCGAGAAAGCGATTTCATCGGCGAGTTGCTTGTCCCATTGGGCAAGCGCCTCGGGCGTTCGTGTCACCAGCTCGGCGGGCCAGCGAGACCAGTTCATTTCCCCAAAGTGTCGCGACAGTGCTTCGAAACGCGCGAAGTCTCCGAGCCAATGAGCGTTTTGCTCGCAGAATGCTATGAAGTCTTCGTTGCTGCAAAGGCTTGATCGCACGCGAGACCACGCAATATCAAAGATTGGTTTCTTCAATGCGGCGACTGCATCAAAGTCGAATTTCGTCTCAGAGCCTGTCAAGCTGTCCGGCGACGGCATCTCCGACGATTCGATGTAACCATCGCGGACAAGCCACTGAAGGCTGATCAGGGACGCGTTCCCTGCAAAGGCGCTATAGCAACTGTAGGGCGAGTTGCCCAAGGCGGGCGGACCGAGCGGCAGGACTTGCCAAATTCGCTGGCCCGCTTGCTGCAGGAAATCAATGAATCGAAATGCAGACGGACCAAGATCGCCACCGCCAAATTCATTGGGCAGGCTGGTGATATGAAGGAGAATTCCGGAGGCCCGAGGCAATCGCATGAGGTTCGTCTACGTGATCAAAGGAAACAGGAATCTGAACGATGGCCGCAACGGCGACCTGAAGTAGTTGGCTGGTGGTCCCAGGGCGACTAGTGGTCTCAGTGTGGAGGGATTCTAGGATGAATAGGACGATTTGGCCGGTCAAGCCAAACGAGAATCGGTGCTCCATGACGCCCGGATCGTTGGCCACCTCCGCTCCATGCCAGCCCTTGGATCGCTGAACCATTGGTCGTCGAATTGGGTTAGATCATTCGTCATCGAACCCATCGAGCGATCGGCACTTGCACCTCATTGGCCAGCGCCACTTTGGAATCAGAACGCTGTGTTTCCCCGTCCCGAAAGCCGCACGGCGATAGCCGCGGTTCGTTGCGAAAACAACCGGGATTATCGCCCATCGGCTAATGAAAATTAACGCTTTCCAATTAAGCACTGTCACATTCATGGGTGGTCAGGCGGATTAGGGGGCAGGCGGAATAGGTTCCGTCCCAAATCGTGCGGAGTAACGTTCGGGCCGTTTCGGACCGTGGGGGCTGACTCTTTTCCGCACCGTTTGCATCTACGAAACCGTGCCTAGTGTCGCCTGCTGAGTACCGTTCGCCAACCAGTCGCATCGGCTAACAGGTCGCTGGGGGGCCCGATTTGACCATAAATGATTAACCAAACCTCGATGGCCCGATTGCACTTGGCAGCCCAGAATAGCGCAGTATGTTGCTATCCTTCCCTACTATTGAATTCAGAAAACCCCGCGACCATTCCCCAATGCCTGTTCACGAACTAGCTGGTCAGCCAGCCCCAATCGAACTTCTCGCCGACATCCCACGACTCGTTTCGGCCTACTACACGCACCGTCCCGATCCCCAAAATCCAGTGCAGGCGGTCAGTTTTGGAACATCGGGCCACCGTGGTACTTCGCTGGCCAACACATTCAATGATGACCATATCGCGGCGATTTGCCAGGCGATCTGCGAGTTCCGAAAAGCCAACCAGATTGACGGGCCGTTGTACTTGGGCAAAGACACGCACGCGCTCTCCGAGCCTGCGTTTGAGACCGCCATCGAAGTTTTCGCCGCCAACAAGATTCACGTCATCGTTCAAGCTGGATTGGGATTCACGCCGACACCGGTCATCTCACACGCCATCCTGGCCCACAACCGTATCGGGGCGGGTGGTTTAGCAGATGGAGTTGTGATCACTCCGTCGCACAATCCTCCCGAAGACGGTGGGTTCAAGTACAACGCGACCAATGGCGGTCCCGCCGATACCACCACGACGACACAGATCCAGGACCGCGCCAATCAGATCCTGGCGGATGGTTTAGTTGACGTGAATCGAATGTCGTATCAGGCAGCCCTGGCCAGTGACGTGATCGAAGAATTCGATTACGTCACGCCCTACGTCGACGATCTTGATTCCGTGATCAACATGAAAGCGATCGCGGAATCCGGTTTGAAAATTGGTGTCGATCCACTGGGCGGATCGGGGATCGGTTATTGGGAACCGATTGCCAAGAAATACGGCCTGCAAATCGAAATCGTTAATCCTCGGATTGATCCGACCTTTTCTTTCATGACCGTGGACAAGGACGGCAAGATTCGAATGGATTGCTCGTCGCCCTACGCAATGGCGGGACTGATCCAGTGGAAAGACCGTTTCGACATCGCCTTTGGAAACGATCCTGATTACGACCGTCATGGAATCGTGACACGCACCGGGCTGATGAATCCCAATCATTATTTGGCCGTCGCGATTTCTTACCTCTTCCAGAATCGGCCCCAATGGGGCGACGACGTCGCGATTGGCAAGACGCTTGTCTCCAGTTCAATGATCGATCATGTTGCCGCGCGTCTCGGGCGAAAACTTTGTGAAGTCCCCGTCGGATTCAAATGGTTCGTCGACGGATTGTCCGACGGTTCGCTCGGGTTTGGCGGCGAAGAGAGTGCGGGTGCATCGTTTTTGCGCAAAGACGGAACCGTTTGGTCGACGGACAAAGACGGGATCATTTTGGCACTACTAGCTGCGGAAATCACCGCGGTCACCGGCAAGGATCCATCGGAACATTATCGCGAGTTGGAAGCCGATTTTGGCAGCCCGCAATACAGTCGCATCGACGCACCGGCCACACCAGCAGAGAAAAAGGCTTTGGGGTCGTTGTCACCTGCATCGGTCCAGTCAACGCAGTTGGCCGGTGACACGATCACGGCAAAGCTGACCGAAGCACCCGGCAATCAAGCATCCATCGGCGGATTGAAAGTGGTGACCGAGAAAGGATGGTTCGCTGCACGGCCATCGGGCACAGAGAATATCTACAAAATCTATGCCGAGAGTTTCAATGGACCGGAGCACTTGGAGTCGATTCAAGCCGAAGCTAAAGAGATCGTCGCCGACGCGTTGGCGACAAGCTGACTTTGCGATGGAGATGACGATCGTTGCCATCACCGCGCAACCCCAGTCCAAGCACGCCCATTCGCAGACGCGCTCAACCAAAGCCAACGTGCTAACAAGAAAACCAACCACCAAGACTGGCCTCGGAGAGTCCAGCGACAGTCTCATCGTCGTTGTTCGCTCCGCGAACAAATACGAAAGAAGTAGCCGGCCGAACGCACTACCATCCTTAAATCATCTGGATCGAACCGTCTGCTGCCCATCGTTCTCCGCGAACAGAAACGCACCTGCTGACAAAAAACCAAGCACCAAGACTTGCCTCAGAGAGTCCAGCGACAGTCCCATTGTCGTTGTTCGCTCCGCGAACAATTACGAATAAAGTAGTCGACCGCACGCTAACATTCTACGAACGCTCGGGTTTCAAAATCACTGGCGGTCGCAAATTGAAACGTCAACTTTGACATCATGTGGCGGATAATAAATACGCTTTGACCTCGTGAAGCCGAGTGTCAAGGCATTGGTTCAAGCGGCCCGATCGCTGCTTGGCCGATGCATTCGATTTGCTTTGCTCAGTCCTTGCTGAGTTGCCGCTTCTTGAACGGCACAGTTGGTTCCAGCGTCGAACCGATCGCTGACAAGACGTTGTTGACCTGCACTCCAAGCATCCGATCAAACAAAAGGGTTTGACCTGAGTGGCACGGACGCAACCCTTTCTTTTGACGTTTTTTTTCACTCCAGGAAAGCAGCGTCAGTGCTGACCATCGCCCCACGTGGGTCGGTAACGGTGAAAAATGCGATCTTTGCATCGCTGGGAATCGTCTGCACACGGATTTGCTGCTTGCCAACCACGGCCGGCGTGCTCTGCCATTTGCGTGTGACCAAGGGACCCGTGTCGGTTGTGTAATGCAGCGTTGACGACTCGAGCGGCTGTTCGCTGCGGTAGCTCACTTGCAATCCTCCGTCGATACGCGCGATTGCATCCAAACGCGGGATCGGCTGTGCATCGCGCAACTTGGAATCGATGAACATTCCAATTTCCTTGGGCTCCCAACCTGCCTGATGACTGTGTCGCATATTCGGTTCGATACGAATCCATTTTTCGCCGGCGACAGCGGCATAGCTGCGAGAGTAACTTTTCAGTGGATAATGTTTGTCATTGGTTCCGTTGACAAAAAAGATCGGCACGTGGCAATAGGGCAAATGCCGGGACGGGTCGTACTGAGCGATCCATTGTCGGCGCTGCTGCTGTGGCAGCGCATCGATTTGTTTGCGTTGGACCGATTCGCCGTCGTACAGAAAGCCACATCCGTAGACCGGCACGGCCGCTTTGAATCGATCGTCGACCGATGCAACGATGCAGGTCGTGTAACCGCCCCAACTGATGCCCGTGATGGCCGTCCGCTGGGCATCGATTTCGGGAAACCCACGTACCAATGAATGCGCACGAATCACATTGCCGACCGCGTGATAGGGCCAGTCGTCGTCCACACTGCCGCCAACGCTTGAAAACTTTTCTGCAGATCCCTGATCGGGTCCGCCGTTGGGCAATCGCTCCCGTTTGGCACGAAGGTTCGAGACCAATTCTCCCGCGGTAAATGTCGGCGATTCAGGGCGATGTCCCGATAGATCCATCGCGATCGCTGCATACCCGCGTTTGGCCCATAACCAAACCCAATCGGCAAAAGCCGTCCCGCCACCCCCATGAACCAGGACCACCACCGGTAAATCTTTATCGAGCGATGGATCACCGGCGATCGAGCCCGGCGTTGCGTAAAACGCGAACACGTCGGTGGGCTGACCATTGATTGGCTGTCCCTGATAGATCAATTCGCGGATCGGACTCTCCTGGTCCACCCACCGGAATGCTGGCATCGTTCCCAACTTCCGCATGTCCCAATTTGAACGCGCGGGTTGGAGCAAAACGCCCTCGAAAAATCGAACCATGCTTTGACGAGTTCGCTGATCTGCAAACGTCACCAAGTGGCCTTGGCCTGGCATCGTCTTGTAACGCACATCGACGCCGGCTTTCTTTAAAGCGTTAGCCATTGCACGGCTTCCGTCGATCGGCACCATCAGGTCTTGGTCGCCGTGAATGAAGTGCGTCACAGGATCCGCAGCCGACACATGACTGATTGGCGATGCGGCGGCGTAGACGTCGGGTTTCTCGCGACGCGAACCGCCCAGAAAAAACGCCAGTGCGCTATTGTCGAGCGGGAGGTCACGAAAGTCACACGGAGGGCCGCCGGCGCAGACGGCACTCACTTTGGGCAGCCGTTTCCATCGCGGGTCGTCGGCCTGCCAGACGCTCGCCGACATTTGGGTTGACACCGGTTCGTCGGCCAACACGCTGACAAGTGTCGATAGGTGACCGCCAGCGCTGTAACCAAAGATACCCAACCGTTCGGTATCGATCGAGAATCGATCTGCATTGTCCACCGTCCAGATCAGTGCTTGGCGAACATCGTCGACTTGCGCGGGGAATTGAAATTGGGGCGCCAAACGATAGTTAATTGTGACGACGACAAATCCGTGCTGTGCAAGCAATCTCGAGTAGCCTTGGAGCACCCATTTGC
>JABDKS010000463.1 GCA_013002105.1 Pirellulaceae bacterium
GGGATTGATCGCACTGCTTGTTGCCGTCTTCCCAGCGAACGTGGACATGCTGATGAACGCGGACCAGTTTCCGGCGATCCCGGTTTGGGCACTGGTTGCTCGGCTGCCTCTGCAGGGTGTGCTAATCGCTTGGGTTTGGTGGGCGGCAGTGAAATCGCGATGATGTTCGCGTCTCCCAGCTATTCTCAGTGTCTCTAAATCAGATGACCCGGCAAACGGCGTTTGGGCTCTGTTTCGGTGGGTCGCTACGAAGTGGGTGATTGGAAACGTCGCGATTTTCAGGGGCAAACGCGGTTCTCAACTGGACCGAAAGGGAGGTCGCTACGGCTCCTAACCCAAACCGGCTAAGACACAGAGAACGTAAGAATTCTGGCCCAGAAACCGAAATCCGGCCGCGAGTGCCGGCCAGAGTGTTCTCAGGATTCTGAGACGACAGAGAAACCGCCGCGACAATCGTTGACGCAAGTGGTTGCGGGATAACGGGATAAAACGAAAAAAGCCGACGTGGGAGCCACGTCGGCTTTTCGTTTACCGTTGGGTCGGAAAGTGTTCCAACCTTTCAGAGAAGTTGCGGGAGCCGGATTCGAACCGACGACCTCGAGGTTATGAGCCTCGCGAGCTACCGGGCTGCTCCATCCCGCGGTGTTTTTTTGCCGTTTACGGACGACCTCCGTGCATTAATCCGTTATCTAATAAGCCTCTTTTTCTGTCAACCGGTTGCACCGCAATTTCTACGCCATTGCCCACCGAGTCGACTTGTTCATGCCATGTGCTGGTTCGATCATCGACTCGGAGTTACCGAGGATCGCAAAGGTTCGCCGGTCTGATGTCCGTGTTCGCCGCTGGTACGGCGTGCAGCGATTTCAGCCACGCAGCTAGTTTCCAGTAAAGCAGCCCTTTTGATCGCAAATTAGTCGATTTTCGTGTTCGACGGCGACCCGCTGGACCGGCTACAATTGGTCCTGGACGTTATTATCGATCGCTGACGGGACAACCGGTATATTCCGCTGGGTCCGGTCCATTTTCATTACTTGTCCTCGTCTCTCTTTTCATTTCCGGCCATTGGCCAAGTTCCGGCAACGTCCGGGATTGTAGACTGCGGTTGAGAACCCGATCGGTTTTCAAACGCCTGTTTGTCACAACTACTCCCAATCACTTGGGCACCGATGTCGCAATCCGACTATCACAGCGAATCTTCGGCTTCGAATTTCGGCGGTGTCTCGCAGCCGATCCCGGAATCGAATTCTGCTGATTCGGATGATCGTGCCGCGAACCCAAGCCCGCTGGATAGCAAGAACGTTTCCGGACAAGAATCAGCCGCGAAACAGCCATCGCCTACCAATCAGCCGCCACCGGCAGTTGCTCCACCATCCGTCCAACCACCCGCAGCCGTTCAACCACCTGTTCAGCCGGCCGCGCCGCCACCGCCACCCCCCGTCACGCCGCCTGCACAGCCCGCAGCCCCCACTACTGCAGGTCCCACCGCCGCGACGAACCGCGAACTGCAGCAATCGGCGGCTCGGCCGGCAAGCCCCTCTGCGTCAAGCCAGACGCCAGACAGCGGGCCGCGCTCGAAACCGCTGCCGCCACCACCGCCACCCCGGTCCACATTGCCCCCGGTGCGTTCTGGGCCAGAGATGACGCCGCGCGTCAGTGGTATTGGATCGGCGACAGCGCCAAGGTGGCGCGGCGAATTAGAAGACATCGAACGTACGGCCGAAGCCAAGAAGGCAGCGCGACGAGCGGCGTTGTTAGCTGCCGAAACGGGTCGTCCGATTCCGCCGGAGACTGTCACCGAGGAGGAAGAGGAAGAGGAGGGGCACGTCGCCAAGTCAGCACCGCCTTGGTTGTTGAGTACCGTCATCCATTTGGTTGCGCTGTTGATTTTGGCCCTGATCACTTCGCCAGCCGGATCGGGCATCAGTCGCGTGTTGCTGGTCATGGGACTGAGCGAGCAACAATCCGACGCAACGTTGACCGAATTCACGATCGAGGCACCCCAGGAAGTCGGCGAGGACTTGGAAGCGGCAGAGACGCCGACGATCGAACTGGACGTCAATGACATTTTTGAAATGGCCGAACCGATTTCCGACGCGATCATCGCGCCGGTTGAGTTAGGCGTCACTCAAAATGCGATCGACATTCAAGCACCGATGTTCAATGGTCGTAGCGGCGCGATGAAGAAAGCGTTGCTGTCGATCTACGGTGGCACACCGCAAACCGAAGAGGCGGTCTCGCTGGGATTGCAGTGGCTCAAACGCAACCAGCAACGCAATGGCAGTTGGAGCATGCGGGGACCGTTTGACGACGGTGGTATTACGGAAAACCGAACAGCGGCCACCGCGATGGCAATGCTGGCGTTTTTGGGTGACGGCAATACTCACCTGGGAGGCGAATATCAGGATCAGGTCGAGAAGGGAATGAAGTTTCTGATCGGCCAACAGGGGCGTGATGGTTTCATGGCCAGCGATGCACGGGGCCATGAAAAAATGTATGCCCAGGCACAAGCTTCGATCGTGCTTTGCGAACTGTATGCAATGACACAGGATTCGTGGTTACGTCCGCGAGCTCAGCTGGCTGTTGATTTTGCACAAAAGTCGCAATCGCCCGAGGGTGGATGGCGATACGAACCGCGATTCGATTCTGACACGTCGGTTACCGGTTGGTTCGTCATGGCGCTCAAGAGTGCTCAATCGGCAAAGCTGGAAGTCAACGAATCGTACTTGCGAAAAGTTGGCGACTACTTGGACACGGTCAGTCATTTTGATGGTGCGGGCTACTCTTACCAGCAGCAGGGTCGACCGAGTCCCGCGATGACGGCCGAGGGGCTATTGTGTCGACAATACCTTGGTTGGCAGCGTGAGCATCCGCCAATGCGAAATGGAATCGAAGCGTTGTTGTTGGACGCGCCGTTCGATCTGCGTGATCGCGATGTGTACTATTGGTATTACGCCACACAAGTTTTGCATCACTATGGTGGATCACCTTGGCGACAGTGGAACGATGTGATGCGTGTGCAATTGCCCGAGGCTCAGGTCAAGTCCGGTCGCGAATCGGGCAGTTGGGCACCGCAAGGCGATCAGTGGGGACGCAATTCCGGTCGGCTGTATACCACCTGTCTGTCGATCTTTTGCCTGGAAGTCTATTACCGCCACATGCCGCTCTATAAAGAGGGCGAGAAGGCGAACGTTGGCGAAGGGACTCCGATCAAGGAGTTTTGAGATCAATGGCGCGTCTTCGGTGACCAGTCGGCATTCAGTACGGGTAGGCTCAAGTCGTTTGAGAATCAATCCTAAACCGCCGCGTGCGTTTTGACATTGCGGCTTTGTTTGACTCGGTCGCGCAGCGGTGGTGCGGTTTTTGAGTTGTTGAATTCTAACGATTTACATACTTCACCCTCCCTTTGGGAGGGTCGCGAAGCGAGCCTAAGCGAGCTCACGCGGGGAGGGACGCAACCTTGCGGAATGATTCGTTGTCCCGTCCGCCCTCCCCGAAGACTCGTTCCTCGCCTTCGACCCTCCCAAAGGGAGGGTGAAGTATGTAAATCGTTAGAATTCAACAACTCAAAAACCGCAC
>JABDKS010000481.1 GCA_013002105.1 Pirellulaceae bacterium
GAACAGACCATCATCCGCATGGCGGAGATTGAAACCGCCACCAATCCGCAGCGGGCAGCCCTCTTAAAGCGAGCTGTGCATCAGTCTTCTGAACGACTGACACGTTCTCAATTAAACACCGTCTCCAAACTGCTGGCCCCGCCCGCTCAACTGAAACGGGCCATCGAAGACCAGGAACAGACGCTGAAGGATCTACGGGATCTGCTCACCCTGCTGCTGAGCGAAGACCATTCCAAACGCCGCAAGGATAAGCGCGACGAGATCAAGGAGATCATCAAGGAAGTAGTCCGGCTGATTCGCTTGCAACGAGGGCTCGAAGGGCAGACGCAGAACGCCGACGATCCTCAGAAAATGGCCGACGACCAGCAACGCGTCGCCGATCGCACTCAGAATCTGGATAGGAAAATCGCAGATTCTGATATTGGCGAACCGAAAGACGGTGAACCCAAAGACGGCGAACCCAAAGACGGTGAACCCAAAGATGGTGAACCCAAAGATGGTGAACCTAAAGACGGTGAGCCAAAAGATGGCGAACCGAAAGACGGCGATTCGAAAGACGGTGAATCCAAGGATGGACAGAAGTCCGATTCGCAGTCTCAACAAAGTCAGCAGTCCCAGCAATCACAACAAAGCCAGCAACCTAAAACTCCCGAACAAGAAGCCGAGCAGCAACTGCAAAAAGCAATCGAGAAGATGCAGCAGGCTCAAGAGGAACTGAAACAGGCTCAACGCGAAAACGCGACCGAGAACCAACGCGATGCGGAAGAAGAACTTCGTAAAGCGATTGATCGACTCGAGCGGATCTTGCGTCAATTGCGCGAAGAAGAAATGCAGCGGGAGTTGGCACGATTGGAATCACGGCTGCGAAAAATGGCCGCCATGCAATCCAAAGTACTCGACGATACCGTTTCGCTCGCCGCGACACCCGTCAGTCAACGAAATCGGCAGACCGACCTGAAGGCCGGCGATCTGGCGTTCGAGGAGAAGAAAATTACGCTCGAAGCCGACCGCGCCATGCTGCTTTTGCGCGAGGAAGGTTCCAGTGTCGCTTTTCCAGAAGTCGTCGACCAAATCCGCGACGATACCCAACGTGTCTCGTTGAGGTTGGCGGAAACCAAAATTGATGCGGTCACCCAAGGTATCCAGCAAGATATTTTGGCCGCCCTGGAAGAAATGATCGCCGCAACTCAGCAGGCGCAGCGGGATTTAGAGAAAAAACAACAGCAACAGCAGCAACAACAACAGCAGCAACAGGGCGAACAACCGCTCGTACAGGCTTTGGCCGAGCTAAAATTGATCCGTACGATGGAAACACGAATCAAATCGACTACAGAACGCTATTCCGGCTTGTTAGAATCGGGAGAAAGCGAAAACGACGAAGTCTTGCCACTCCTGCAGAATCTAGGGGAGCGTCAAAACCGTCTGTACCGAATCACCCGTGATTTGGTATTAAAACGCAACAAATAACCCACGAGATCATCGTGAAGCTTTCGGCAACCTCCGCTACGAAGCGCTCTATCGCGTGCATCGTAGCCGTTCCTCTCGCACTTTCTTTGTGCTTGGTTCCCGTCCCGACCAGTGCAGACGATTCACTTGAGCGCCGTGCGAGCTGGCAGTTGTACGACACCCAAGCGATGTCTCAGATGTTGCGATCCGGCATGGACCAGTTGGGTGTCTCGCCCGAGCAGATGGACAAGCTGACGGACCAATTCGTCCAGGCTCTTGAACAGAACGATCAAGATCCGCTCGATGCGTTTATCAAAACCGTGCGACCGGTTTCGCCGACGGTCGACCAGTTATTGGCTCAAGCACAAACCAGCATTATCGACGCGGCCGCCGGAATCGACCCTAGTGCGCAAGGTTACGCGACGATCGAATCGCTACCAAAATCGTTTCGTGCCGCTGCGCGAACGTGGTTGGGACGTGAACTGGTACGCCAGCGTCTGTATGACGAAGCATTGCCGGTGATCGCCGAAGTCGATCCGGTGGATTCGATTGATCCAGCTGCCACGTTGTTCTACCGCGGCGCCTGCTACCACGCCCTGCTGATGAAAAAAGAGGCGCTGGCCGATCTCCGACGCCTGCTGGAACACGAAGACGAATGCCCCGTGCGTTTCTCGCGGACGGCGAAGTTGATGGTCGCCGATATCAAACCCCTCAAAGAAGATTCGTTGGATGAAATCTCGCGGATCATGACCGACGTCACGCGTCGCTTGGATCTTGGTCGGGCCGATGACGAGGTCAAAGGTCGCGAGCAAAAGATCATCGACAAATTGACCAAGTTGATCGACAAGATCGAAGAACAACAAAAGCAACAACAGCAGCAACAGTCCAGCAGCGGTGGTCAGGGATCACCCAAAAATAGCCAAAGTTCGCCAATGCAGGACAGCCAAGCCGGCGGTGCCAGCGGCGACGGAGATGTCGACCGCAAAAATCTGGATCAACGCGACGGATGGGGAAATTTGCCACCAGCCGAACGCCAGCAAGCATTGCAACAAATCAGCCGCGATCTCCCAACGCACTACCGCGAAGCGATCGAAGCCTACTTCCGCAAAATCGCAACCGACAAAAACTAATCGGTCGATCACCTCGGCGACCGCGGTAACCCGTATCGAAAACCGTAACGGGCCCCATAGTCGCCGTGCTCTCCGAGCTCGGCAAATCCAACCCCGCTTTTCCTCCCAACCGCGGGCCCCATCGACCAGGCCCCGTCCTGACAATATCGCGTGCCAACACCA
>JABDKS010000191.1 GCA_013002105.1 Pirellulaceae bacterium
CGAACGACGCGTTTCGTTGAAAGAAGATTTGCTCAACGCCTTCGGAGCCATTATCCCCAGCAGCAACAATGTTCAGCAGAATTTGCACGAACTGATGGCCGGCCAAATGGGACTCGGCCCGATCACAGACATCATCGCGTACACTTTGCCGTTTGAGGTGCAGGAGAAACTGCAGTTGCTGGCTGAACCAGACGTGGACGCTCGGGCCCACGATCTGATTTCGATGCTCCAATCAGGTGACATCGAACTCCACTCCATCAGCATCGAAGAGCAAACGTTAAAGGATGGCAACGAACCAAACGATCGTTTTCCGCCGCCATTCAGCTTGAACTAGCGTTGTCGACAACGACACGCAACGACTGTCAACGAATGTCCCTTAGTGCATACAGATGGCCGGCTTACGGCTGTGGATCGCCTGTGCAAATGAGCACAACCGAGAATCGTTCTGCATTCACGGCCCAAATCGCACGGTTCCGTTCTTTAGCGTCCGCTGAACCGGATAAGATGTACTTCGTTGACCAATAGCGAGGGCGTTGACGTTGTCGACCCCATGAATGCGGAGCCGAGCCATGCGTGTTTCATTCGATCGAATCTGTGTCCCCACGGACTTCAGCCCTGCCGCGGATCATGCGGTTCACTTTGCGGCCGGCTTGGCACACTGCCACGACGCAAGTTTGCATTTGCTGCATGTGATCGAGCATGCCGGGCCGTTGGTTCACCATCCCGATTTCACCGGCGATGGCGAAGTCGCGCGTGCCTACTTCAACCGACTGGAGCGTGCTGTCGCGAATGTGGAAGAAAAACTGAAAGCCGAGGGTGACGACAAGTGGCATGACGTCCCCGATCTGATTAAGTCGCTGGAATCCGGCGCGGTCGAGAAAATTGAATCGGTCGGTGACCAGTGGTGGGCTGGACTGGAGGTCCATCGCGACATCCGATACGGACACGCGGTGAAGGAAATCAATCACTACGTCGAAAAGCTGGAGATTGATCTGCTGGTGCTCGGAACGCACGGCCATTCGCGACTGGCGAGCGTTCTGTTGGGTAGCGTGACCGAGCGAGTCGTCCGTACCTGCGCTTGTCCGGTCACCGTCGTACGTCACCCCGAACACGAATACAAAATTGTGGATTGATCCAGGAAGCCGTCGTGTTTCTCAAGATTCGGGTTACTCAGAACTCATGTTTCTCAGAACTCGTGTTTCTCAGAACTCGTGTTTCTCAGGCGTCGTGTTTCGTAAGCGGGGAATTTTTTGACGCGATAAGATCGCGGAGGTTTCCATCGGCACGGTCGCTGCGGCCGCGAGATTCTCATGCGAGTTCCTGTGGCGTGAACGCGATCTCTAACGTGCGCTGCAGTCGTTCCCGCAATACCGACATCTGATCGGTGCTCCACCGCTGCCCCGTCAAGCTCGCGAAATGAAGGCCAAGAATGGTTACCGCACTGCCTGGCACCAGTAGCAGCGCCCAGGGTCGAGTTCCCAGTGCCCACTGCACGTAAGCGTAGATCGCCGCGGCTGCCATCAGGACGGCAAAGACAAAATAGATCGCCATGAACATCGTCCATATCTCCGGTCGCGGCGAAAAACGACAGAACAATTCGCAGCCGTCGGGCGTTTCGCTGATTTGGACCGATAAATGCGGCGACCAGAAACGTTGCAACGACGCATCCGTTTGATAGTCGATGCACATTCCAGCCGATTCCGCTTTGCCTCGCAACTCATCCGATCCGATGGCCTGACGAATTCGCGCAAGCGCGTCGTCGCGCTTGACCGACAGGTTGATCCTGAAAGCCGGTTGCAGCTGAAATATTCTCCCAGCCGCATTGCCTGCCAACGGATCGTCCGTCATTTCGCCTCGCCTCGCAGGCGGAGATCATCCAGTGCGGTCGCCATCAAACTCGCACCCAATCTTTCAGTCGTGCATGTTCAAAAATCATGTCGTGCTGGACCTGTAACTCTTGGCCCATACCGGCTTCGCAGGCACGTTGGTACATTGCCAGCGCGATCCCGACATCGACGTAGGCAAGGCCGACGGCATTAAAATAGGTTCGCTCATCCGGACTTTCCCGCCCCGATTTGCGACCCGTAATCAGGTCCACCAGGTCGCAATGAATGTCATCGTCGGTCAGTTCGCCGTCTTTGTACATTCGGCTGAGTGTTTGTGTCCGATGCTTGACGGTATCCCAGTCGTCGCAGACGATTTTGTCGCACGCCTTGGCAACTGCATACTCGTCTTCCCAGCCACCGACGTGGCTGTAAAAGGCCCCAGGTTTCATCCAGGCGGCTTTCAACAACGGAGCTTGCGCGCTGGTCGCTGTGACGATGATGTCCGCGTCACTGGTCGCACGCTCCAGATCCGAAGCGGTCTTTTCGTATTCCATCGATGGCAAGATCGCTGACATCTCACGGACAAACTGATCTTCCTCCGCTGATTCTTTGGCCGCTACGCGACAAACGCGTAGCGACGGAATCGCTGTTTTCATTGCAATCAGATGCATCTTGGCCTGTTCACCGGCACCGATAAATCCAATGGATTCGGAGTCCTGTCGTGCCAGATGTTTCGCCGCGATCGCACCCATCGTCCCGACGCGAACGTTCGAGCACAGCGTGCCTTCCATAAAAGCGATCGGAAACCCCCGTTCGGTTTCCGACAAAATGATCACAGCAGAGAGATTCTGAATGCCGTGCTTGACCGGGTTGGGCGGAAAGACGCTGACCCATTTGACTCCGCACACCTTTTTGGAGCGAAACGTAGCAGGAAGGCAATTGATTCGTTCCTGTGTCTCGTCATTAAAGATCTGAACGATTTTCTCGGGAAAGATCACATCGCCCTGATCAAATGCGATGATCGCATTTTCCGCAGCGGCGATCGAAAGGTTGATGTCCAGGCAGCCAGCGCCGAGCAGGTCCTCTTGGGAAAAAAAACGGCAAGTGATCTCGTGTCGTGACATGAACTTCTCTTTGTCGGGTTGCAGGAAAACGTCTTCTGCCCCACGTAGGCAAAAACTGCGCCAAACGTGATGACTCTGTCGACAACCGCGAGTCGTGCGCAGCACAGCGGCCCCGTGATCGTGAAATAAACGCTGACCACCGTGCGTCGTGTGACTCCCACGGTCCATGAAAAAATCGCGAAGGTCCTTGCGGATGGTTCGGCGCGTGCGATCACGCACATCTCACCGCGCGACGTCGCACGGTTCGCCGGTTTACGGAGTTGACCGCGTTGATGTGCCATTGCAAACGCGACGTTTCACTCCGCAATCCCATTACGCACGATTTGCTAAGTGGAGCCGATATTTGCTCCTGCTCGCACAGAAGTGATAGAATCAATCACAGTGTGACGCCTCTTCGTCTTATCAAGGCACACGACCATGCACGAAAACCCACTCGAGTCGGACAACGGGCCTCCCATACCACCGCCCGTTGTGACGCTGGTGCCGCCACCGCCGGTTGCCCCGCCTCCTGCCGCCAGCACCGAAACATCATGGGCGGCTCCGCCAGAGGGTGGTTCCCCGCGAGTTGATGTTTCCTCACGAGTCGATGTTTCCTCACGAGTCGATGATTCCTCACGAGTGGACCGTTGGATTCGCGACGCCACCATCGCAGTCGTTTGCTTACTCGTCGGCTTGCTGCTGGGACGATGGGACGCATTTTTTCCACCGCCCACGAATTCGTTGGAGCATGCCGGGCAACAGATTGGCAGCGCCGAGGACCAACCACGCACTGTCACGGTCGCTGAGTCCACGGTCCACACCAACGAACAGGTACTCACCAACGAACAGGTACTCACCAACGAACAGGTACTCACTAACGAAAAGGCACTCACTATCAAACAGGCACTCGTCCAACAGACGCCAACCGCCGCGATCGCATTGCCGGTGACACCCACCGATGTGGTTGCCTACGCGGCAGATTTGGACCGAAGCGATCTGGACCGAAACGATCTGGACCGAGGTGAACTCGATCCGGCCACCACGGTGGTCCCTTCTTCGCTATCCGCTACTTCGGTCGCTGTGGATTCGTCGCCCGACTCAAACGACGAGCAGCAACCGGCACTGGCGATCGGCATGAACGCGTTGGAATCGACTCAGGGGAGCGAAGAGGCGTCACCCGACGTTACCGAACCTGCGGGCACGAACTTGGTTTCATCCAACGTTCAGCCCAAGTCCAAAATTCAATCGCTGCTGCCACTGGTCCGAGATTCCGCGACATCCCATTCGACTGGCAATGATCCGCAATGTGTCGTCACGACCGAGTCGTTGGGGACTCGGGTCGAGTGGACGGACACGCCCGCGGACGCCTATCGTGCAGCGGGGGAACAGGACAAGTTGGTTTTCCTGATCCACGTCTCCGGGAATTTCGAGATTCCGGGCTTTACGTGAAACAACGCTTCCAAATACAGGGCGGGCGCCCTGTCAGACCCCGAGGTTGGCGAACTGCTGGCCAAACATTTTGTCTCCGCACATCAGCAAGTCGGTGATTTTCGTGTCACCAAAGTCGGTAATCAAGTCAACAAGAACGGCGGAAACGTTGCCAGTCATTTTTTGACGCCGGATGGATATGTGTTGCATAGCGTGACGGGTCCGGTTTCGGCCAAAGTGTTGATGGACGAAGCACAGTGGGCGATCGATCTGCATCAAGCAACCGCGGAGATGACGTCCAATGCACGACTCAATCACATTGCGTCGGCTCATCGTCAAGCGAGTTTGGTTGCACAGAGCAAGCAAGACCGCCAAGTGCATGAACTGTTCACTTCCATGCCAATGCCGCATTTGCAAATCGTCTACCGACAGGTGTTCGAGTCGATCCTTGGTCAACGCGTCAGCGAAGCAGGGCCGAGATTGGTCGAAGCGGCGACGCGGATCGAGTTTGCCAAGAAAACCGGCTGCCCCATTTTGTTTGTAATGCACCACGCGAACAGCTGGAGCAATCCAAGATTGAATTCAAACGTCGATGAATTGATCGGGCATTACGCGGTCATCGTGATTCCCGCGCGCGAGGCACCGGCGCTCAGTCAGTTGACCGGGCAACCGCCGTATGAATCCAATAGCTCTGCGAGGCCCTTGTTTGTGATCGCACGTAGCGACTGCAGTCAGATCGGCTCGGTTGCCGGCTGGAACTATAACAAACTGGCGAGCCTCTTGGCCGACGGTTGGGTCGATTCATTGGAACGAAATCCGCCCAGCATCCGCGGACTCGTGCAGGCTCAACGACTGCTAAAGAAAGTGAAGCCGACGGCGGCAAACAGAGTGCGGGCGCTGACGGTTCGCGTTCAAGAGGAAGCGAAGGCGAAACGAAACGACAGTCAGCAGAAACTTCCGACACCACCCGCTGGCCAACTCGCCGCAAGTTAGCCTGATCGCCGCATCACGATTGGTGTTGCCGGCGAATCATCCGGTCGTTGGAGCATCAGTTCGGCGGGGGCGCAACACGCTTGGGCAGCGTGATCACGCACAATTGTGCAATCGATGCGATGATGACCAATCCCACACGGTAGGTCGCGTCTTTGTCAGGCTGTGTGATGAAACAATTCAGGTAGAACAGCAGCACCACCGTAACGGCGAGCGATGCGACGATCGTTGCGGCCCAATTCTTGTCCGCGCGATACAGGAACCCTGCGACAATCGCAATCAACCCGGTCACCAAGCAAAACCAAAATGCGTTTGGTTTGAACTCACCAGCTTGGATCGTGCGCAGCAGTCCCGTCCAAATCACGTACAGGCCGTACAGAATCGTGAGCAGCCAACGATAGTTCATGCGATTATTCTGGATGTATCGGTTCAAAGCGGTCACGTCCAAGGTACATCAAAATCACGACGCGTTTTGCACATCGATGTTTTTCATCGTGGACCATGACCTGCCCTGTCTTGCAAAAGACACGAATTCCCGAGTGCTTTGTTCCGACTGTCAATCAGGGTTGGCCGTAGTGGATCGCGTCAAAGATCCTCGAGTCGTAGGATCATTGACACGATCCACTACTCGAGAATCAAGCGGTGACAATCCCCTAGCGCAAGTAGAGCAGTTTGTCAGCACGCCAGTCGGTGCTAAGGCCGCACGTTGAATATCGGCAACCTGCTTCGTATCAGTTCGCTTTCGTAAGCACGACGAACCGTAACATTCTTGGCCGGTGAGTCGATTGGAAAGAGATGCAATTCAACCGTGATCGTTTCGGCATTCTCGCCAGCCAGGTACTGGGCTAGCGATGGACGATCACTTTCTTTTAGGTGTGTTGTCAATCGTTGGGACAGATTCGATGCTTCGCCAATGTACAAATAGCCGGCCTCGCTGCGAAAAAGATAAATGCCGGGCCGCCGCAGGGTGTCATCCGACTGCAACAACCGACGCAGCTCATCCAGCGTGACCGTTCGGATGTTACGTTCCCAATTCGCGACACGTAAAACCAACTCGGGTTTTAATGCTCGTTTTTTGCGTAGATTTAAAACCGTTTTGCGTACTGCGTACGGGTCGACGTCCCGATCAATCTTCTCTGCTTCGCGTTGCAATTCCGCTCGCAGCAACGGATCGGCCAAAATCGTGTCGGTCGTGACTTGATGACGATCGGCCACGACACGGGCCGCGATCTCCGCGATTGGGGCGACTGCCGCATCGACCCTGGGACCACGTTTTGTCGTACGTGACGTTAGTTTACCCGCTTTGCGCAGTTGCAGTAGTTTCAGCAATGCGGCACGCTCTTGCTCGCGACCAAGCGGTTGGTCGGTTTCTAAATCCGCCAAAAATCGTGAGCGTAAAGTGTCATTGATCAGCACTTCATCACTGCTGAAACCATCGGCGTTTTTGTCGAACGAACTGATGACGTCAGCAGCATCAACCGCCACCTGCGCGAATGAACAGACGGGGAATAGTCCCACCAACACGACGGCACTCGATATTAAGCCAAGACGACCTACGGCATGTAGAAACATTAATTGCATCATCGACTTCGCGTATTGGCTCACGAGGGTTAAAGTTGGTACCGATACACGCCGTGACAACGGTCCTTTTGTCAAACGATGAGCCCGCTATGCGTATTGTTCTCTGTTATCCAGTCGAAAACCAGCATATCAAACAGATTCAGGCTGCCGCACCCGATGCAGACGTGGTGAACGCTGGACAAGAGCGAATCGATGAATTGCTGCCTACGGCGGATATTTTTATTGGACATGCCAAAGTCCCCGTGAATTGGGATCGCGTGCTTGCAGCCAAAAAATTGCGATGGATTCAGTCGTCCGCCGCGGGCCTGGATCACTGTCTGGTGCCCGGTGTCATCGATTCGGACATCATCGTTAGTAGCGCATCGGGATTGTTTGCTCCTCAGGTGGCAGAACAGACGTTCGCCCTTTTGCATGGGTTGTTGCGCCGGTTGCCGCTGTTTTTTCGTGCCGAAGCGAAACGTGAGTTTATCCGTTTGCCGACCGACGATCTCCGAGGCAAAACCGTCGGAATCGTTGGGCTTGGTGGAAACGGCCGAATGATTGCCAGCGTGTTGTCACCATGGGATGTTCGCGTGGTCGCGACGGACTATTACCCGATCGACCCACCGTCGAATATCGACGCACTTTGGCCGGCAGAGGATCTCGATCGTCTCCTGGAGGCATCTGATATTGTGATTTTGGCCTTGCCGCTCAACGCGGGTACTGACGGATTGTTCGACGCCCAGCGGATTGCGCAGATGAAAGCGGGCAGTTATTTAATTAATGTTGCACGTGGTTCGGTTGTGGTCGAATCGGCGCTGGTGGATGCACTGCAATCCGGTCACTTGGCCGGTGCGGGATTGGATGTCACCGAAGTCGAACCGCTGGCAGAATCGAGTCTCCTATGGGATGATCCGAAAGTCATCATTACACCCCACGTTGGTGCACAATCATCACGACGCGT
>JABDKS010000506.1 GCA_013002105.1 Pirellulaceae bacterium
CGATTTGATGGGGCAATACGTGTTTCACGACGTCGTTGGCGTCTTCGACAGAGGCAACCTCACGAACGCCGATTTATCGCTCTTGAAAGAAGTTCGGGGGCTGGCGGTCGTTGAGCTTCGCTACAAAATTACCGATCAAGGCATTGATGCGCTCATTGATCTACAGAACCTCAAGCGATTAACTCTAACCCGCTCGCAGATATCGCCCAAAGGCCTTCAGAGGCTGCGGGTTGCACTTCCTGACACGGATTTAGCAGTGTATCTAACTCACTCGCAGATATCACCACAGGAAATACAGCAACTTAAGGACACGCTTCCTCAAGTGGACATTTATATGCGTGAATAGCTAAGCCACATAACAAAACGATGCACGCGAAGCCGTCAAAGCATATTCGATTGGCCTTGATGCAGTTAACTGATGCCAGGCTTTTTGACAGTGCGACCCTGAACGGTTCTAATTGAGCGTGATCGTCGGCTTGTTGGTGGTTTACGCTAACCGTCGGCTCGGTGATCGTTGTCGACTATGAAGTCCGGGGTTTGGCAACCAGTTTTTCCAGAACTGGTGATTTTTTTCTGCGTTTCGATAGGCGGTCTTTCTGTTGGTTGAGATCAAATCAAACGAATGACGGATACGACTATTCGAGGTGTCCGGCTTGTCTTGTTTGCCGGTCTCATAATTCCATACGTGTTGGTCAACGTTGTTTGGTCCACGCTGCATTCGTTATCTCAGGCTCCTTGATGGTTGGCCTTGGCAGCGATTCGCAGTCGTGGAATGTGCGGTTTGGGTTTGATCGTCTCAGGTTCGTTGTTAGTTAATGGTCAGTGTTTCCAGTTCGGCATTTAGGCAGCAGTTGATGTGTCGGGCAACAGTCTGCTTGGATCGTAATCGGTCTCGTCCCTGAGCATCGCCCAAGCCATCACCAATATCTTCCTGGCCACCGCCACCGCCGCTTTCTTGCGACGGACACGCTTGCCGCCGTGGATGCGCTCGTACGTCACCCGCGACCACTGGTTGTAACGGAGTGAACACCACGCGCATTCGACCAACATGGTTCGCAGGAGTCGCGGCCCCCGTTTGGTGATTCGTCCACGCCGATCGGTTTCGCCGGATTGATATTGGCGCGGAACCAAGCCGGCGTATGCCGAGACCTGTCGCGCACTTTCGAATCGCTTGGCATCGTCGATCGCGGTCACGATTGCTTCGGCAGTGATTCGGCCGACGCCATCGATCTGCATGACACGTTGAACGCGCGGATCGGACTTGGCGATCGCGTCGAGTTTCTTTTCAACTTGTTTCAGGAGATCGTTGACTTGATCGAGCTCGGTCAGGTACTGGTCGAGTTCGCCCCGCCACAGTTCTTCCATCGAGCAATCGATGAGCGGTTTACGTTGCTGTTCGAGGAACTCACGACCGGTGAACCACGTCTGCCTTCCACGGGTGATTGGAATTCCTCGGTTGGCGAAGATACTGCGGATAGAATTTTTCAATTGGTTGTCACGACCGACCAGTTTCTTGCGATGCTTGACCAACCCTCGGTACTCCCGCATCTCGATCGTCGGCACGTGAGTTGGTTTGAGTTCGTTGCACCATGCGAGCCTGGCCAGTTTGATGGCGTCGTCTTTATCGGTTTTGCGTTTGACGTTGCGCCAACGCCACGCATCTTCGTGGGTGCTGCAGACAAGAGTTGCCAGGCCCAATTCCTGGCAGAGATCGTGTACCCATCCGCTGGCACAGCAGGCTTCCATAACGATCAGGTCGGCCCGGATGTTTTTCAGTACGGTTCGCAAGTATCCACGTTCTGACTTGATTAATTGGGTCGTCGATTCGTTGGTTTCTGAATCAAAAAAACAGACCATTGAGTTGAATTTGCCCAGATCAATTGCGATGATGTTCATAACTTTATCCGTGGGTTTGGGGTTTGAAATTGTGGCGCCATTCACGTGGCGACCACGGCTTAGTCAGCAGTTTAAAACAAACGACTCACCCCAAACCCCGGACTTACATGGATTCTTTATACCGCCTAGGAACCCTTGCTCGTGAGATACGCTGTGCTGTTCCTGTTGCTCGGCGCGATTCTCGCTTACGTGAGCCGAACTGGAGGTCAGCTCAATCTTCTGGCATTGTGGCCAGCAGCGTGTTGCATTGCCGTTTCCATATCGTACTTTTTCTACTCACCGGCAATTTTTGGCAAACTCCGTTCAGGTCGACTCAATCCGATATCCGTCGTCCTGTTGCTACCGTACCTTACCTTCACTTGGCTCGTTTGGCATCTTGTGCGCCTCCTTACACGGGAGAACGCCTACGATCGTCTTGATGAACGAACTACGATTGGACGCCGGTTGCTTGGTAGTGAATTTCCGGCCGGCATCGCAAACGTCGTTGATCTAACTGCAGAATTCGCTGAGCCTCGTCGTATTGTTTCGAATTCAAACTACGTGACTTTCCCGATCCTCGACGCGTCGATTGTTTCCCCGAGCGAATTGACTGACATCGTATCGAAAATTGACGAATTTGAGGGTTCAACATATATTCATTGTGCTCAGGGGCACGGTCGCACTGGGTTCGTAACCGCTGCATTATTGATTCACCGAGATCCCATGTTGACTGTCGATGATGCGATACGAGAAATCCAGCGAAATCGTCCCGCCCTGGCATGTAACCAGAATCAGATAATGACGTTGAAAAAATGGCGATCGGCGGGATAACAATACGATGCACGCGAAGCCGGACTTGCGCG
>JABDKS010000507.1 GCA_013002105.1 Pirellulaceae bacterium
GCTGAGTGAGAACCTGACAAGCGATTCGCCGTCAGTGTCATTCACCGTGATGGTAAACGACTCTACGTCGTCGATCCACCATCTGACTGCCGCACTCTTCAGCAGCACCACAACGAACCAGATCAAGCCGACCGAGATTCAACTGGGCGAACCCCAGAAAGGATTGACGTGCAATGCAAAGTCACAGTTCCGCACAAAGTTGCTTGGCCGACGGAGGTGACGCAGTGATCCGACGACACAGCACAACGCTTTTCCAACTGTACGAGAATTAAATATCGACCTGACAACATGCGATCATCAAGATATCGAATTCGTTTCGTGCCGTTGAGGATTGGCGTTGGGATCACGATGATGTCGTTGGGAGATGCCGGATGGCCAGGACGCAACTGCCTTTCAAATCATCGACTTCGACCATGCAGCTATTGACGTAGCGATACCTCGCTTGCTGATGGATTCGGCTCTCCAACTCGTAAACCGCTAGCGGCGCTCGGACCTGATGCCGGCTGGGTCGCTGAACTCCGAACGAACCCGACGCGATCGGATGAAGTGGCTCATTGGAGCCTTCTGGAATCGTGATCACACCCAGGAAGGGTTCCAGACCAGGTGTCATGAATTGCCGATGCCCATCCAACGGGCCACCGTAAAAGTCGACTCTCCACGCGCTGTAACCTGACATGATATCCCTCCCGCCTGACCAAAAGGATGATGGTTAAAGTTTCCAGCTTGTCGATATTGCAAGCCGCGTGCCAAACATTTTTGATCAATGAAGACGGCCACGAATTCTGATCGCAAATTGGTTACGTCAGGGCAACGCATGACTGGATAGCTTGCACGACGTGTCGCAGTTCTGATCGAGCACGACTCAGTCGGCTCCGAACTGTACCGGGTGTCAGTCCAAGGACATCACCGATTTCTTTGTACGCTAGATCGTCCAATTCTCGCAGCACGAGCACGGCCCGGTGCTCATCTGACAGTTCATCTAACGCACGGTGCACCAAGCGAATGTTTTCTTCGCGCAATAGCCCATCAGCAACACCCGCCGCATCACCATCTGCGACTTCCCAACCGTAGTCGTCAACGTGCTGATCCAATGAAACACTGGGCTTCTTCTTTCGATGGCCGCTGATCGCCGCGTTAAACGCGATCCGATACAGCCACGTGGAAAACTTGCTATTGCCATCGAACGAATCAATTCTCGTAAACGCGCGGACGAACGCTTCCTGCACCGCCTCTTCGGCGTCTTGCGGACAGCCCAGCAGTCGTAACATTGATCGAAATAACATCTCCTGGTTGCAATCCACCAATCGGGCAAATGCCCGCTCGTCCCCGTCTATCGCACGATCGATTAACTCAGGATCGTCGCAGTGTACAGATTCGGAGTCATCGCAATCGTCATTCATCTTTTTTGATACCAGTGGTACGTAGCGGTCGAACAGGTAGATCAAGAAAACTAGGTCAAGGAAACGCACAGAAATGCAAAATGCATGCCGTAGGCAATGACCAGGCCGAAGGCAATGACCAGGCGAATTGGATTCCCACGACCGAGCAATGACCGATAGGACCGCGCCCGCGACCCGTCGCCGCGAAAGAGTCCGCGAACGAGGAGGACAGCCAACTTTTGATCCTTGCAGCGGTTTGATCCTCCCAGTGGCACGTCGGTTGCATTAACTCGAAATGCCCTGGCAGATGCCAGCCAACCATTGACCTGAACAGCCACTTAGCCGTTCGCAATCAAAGTAGGTAATAACAATGACACAGACACAAAATCTCCATCTTTCCGCGGCAAATCACGACCTGCGAGACGATCAAACCACCGACGAAGGCAATTGGGATCATGTTCGTCAAGCGATCGCCGATAAGTGGCCGCATATCAATCAAGCTGAACTCCAATCGGTCGAATCGAATCCGCAGGCATTGGCTGATTTCGTGAGCCCGAGAGTGGACGCCAGCCGCGACGAAGTCGAATCACTGATTGCCCAGCACCATGACCAATGGACGTTGGAGAACGCAAAGCAGATCGCCAGCGAACAGTACGAACGCACAACGGAGGCCATCGGCCAAGCCTACCGCCGTGCCGAGCAAACCGTGCGCGAACGACCAGCCGAAGCAAGTGCGGTTGCATTCATCTCCGGGATTATCGTGGGAGCTCTAGCGACCTCGCTTCTGATGACGTCACGGCCACAACCCACCATGTGGGACAACGTTCGCAACAGTTATCGTCGCGGTTAGTCAAGAACTGCGGCAGCACCCATCGGGGCAATCAGTCGCAGTGAACATCAATCGTGGACCTTGTCGAGCATGTCAACGGAGACTTTGAACTTGGATATTCCGCAAATCGTTTCAAACAAGGATGCTCCGACTGGAGAGCTGGGTCAGCAATATCTGGCGACCGGTAAGGCTGTTGCCCTACGTCGATGGGATGAACAACCTGGTCAGGAGTGTGAACCGAGCAGTCGTCATTACGAGACGGTAGGTTACGTGGTGAGCGGCCAACTGGAAGTTGAAATCGACGGCCAGCGTGCGACACTTGGTCCGGGAGACTCCTGGCTGGTACCGGCAGAAACCTGTCATCGCTATCGTGTGATCAAGCCATTGGTTGCGATCGAAGCGACCAGTCCGCCCGCACGATTCGCCGACCGCGATCTGCCGCTCACAGATCAGTGAGGCCGTGACCGATCGGTTCCAGGCCGACTACACCGTCGCAATGCAGAACGATAGATCGGAAACTCTTCCTCTGCCGAAATATCCGCTGATGGACCCTGCTTGGTTGTCGGTCGACCTGAATTCTTATCGTCCAATTCTAGGTCGATCCGCTAGCCCTTCGGATCAGCGGTGCCGCTGGCCCATCGTCGCGTCGGGATGACCTGGCCCGGGCGGTTTTGGCCGTGGCGGTGCCGACAAAGGATCTTCCGGTTTGGGTTGGCCGGGGGGATTTCCGGGCTGTGGCGTTGCCCGTTCGGGTGACGTGCGTTCCGGTGGTGGAAGCTCAAGGCCCGGTTCATTGTGGTCGGGATGGCTGGCGTCGACGACCGTTGCTGCATCGCGTCGCGCATGAAAACTCGGGCTGGTCGCCACCGGTGTGATATACCAAACCCGTAAATGGTTTATGGATTATGCCTGCGCATGAAAAAACGACACCGCCTTTGCAGCAGGCTCCAACGAAGCGCCGAGCGTGCAGAAGCGAGTGTCGTGGATTGATTCGGATCGTTAGGCGACCGGTCGACTTCGTCCAAAGAACAGACTGATGACGAACAGCACCAGAAACACGAAAAACAAGATTTTTGCGATTCCCGTTGCAGCACCTGCGACGCCGGTGAACCCCAACGCCAATGCGATCAACGCGATAATCAGAAAGGTTAGAGCCCAGCCCAACATGATCTTTACTCCCATTAAGTTGTGAAAAACCGAGCAACGATGTGCTGCCCGGTTACCGATATCTAGATGCATTTGGCGTGCCAATTGATGATGGCAGACACGACATTCCGGCGGACCCCCACCCCCAGCGATTTTGGTTGACAGTGCTCGATCCCGATGTCTCGAGACGGCGAAAGCGGTATGGTTTGGGAGCGTTACGCAACAGGTCTTTTCCGAGACGCTGCGGTCACCCCCACCACGACGCAACCCGGCTCTATTTCGTTGACGTTTTTTGGTCCTCCCACTAGGATGAAAGACCCCTTCCCCATGCTCCCCCCCAATCGTGTGCTCGCCTACCGCGACCCCGCACGACTTGGTGACGAGTGAGACTTTGTGTGTCTCATGGGACGTCACTTTTGGATTCGGGCATCACTACTTTTGGTTTCGGGCATCACTCTTGGCATCGCAACCACTCTCTGAGACGCCCACGTTGACCGTTTCGCGTTACCTTTGGGTCGTCACATCGTCTCTGCTGAATTGCACGTTACTGAGTGTTCCGTTGTTTGCCGCCGCGCCGATGGTGGATTTCAATCGTGACGTTCGGCCCATACTGAGCGAAAACTGTTACCACTGTCACGGCCCCGATGACGCGGCACGGCAAGCCGATTTACGGTTGGATACGGAAGCGGGTGCAAAAGAATATGCGATCATCGCCGGTGATGCCGACGCCAGCGATCTGGTCGATCGCATCACGTCCGATGACCCCGATGCCGTCATGCCTCCGCCCGATTCCGAACGATCACTGACGGCCGAACAAATCGATTTGCTTCGTCGTTGGATCGATGAAGGCGGCAATTACCAAACTCATTGGTCGTTTATCGCGCCAGCCAAATCGGAGTTGCCCGCGTTACGCGATCCCAGTCGCGCAAGAAACGCCATCGATCCATTTGTACTTGCACCCCTGGAGGACAAGGGGATTGAACCGGCACCACCGGCTGATCGCGAGACATTGATTCGTCGTGTGACGTTTGACCTGATTGGTTTACCACCGACGCTGCCCGAACTGGACGCGTTTTTGTCGGACACGTCTCCAGGTGCCTATTCACGATTAATTGATCGATTACTCAATCGTGATGAATTCGGCGAACGCATGGCGTCGGACTGGTTGGACGCGGCACGGTACAGCGACACCTACGGCTATCAAGTTGATCGCGACCGATACGTTTGGCCTTGGCGTGATTGGGTGATCGGCGCGTTCAATGCCAACATGCCCTATGACCAGTTCATCACCGAGCAACTTGCTGGTGATTTGCTGCCCAACGCGACTCGCGACCAGATCCTCGCAACCACCTTTAATCGATTGCATCCCCAGAAAGTCGAAGGCGGAAGTGTTCCCGAAGAGTTCCGCATCGAGTATGTCGCCGACCGAACACAGACCGTCGCCACAGCGATGATGGGACTGACCTACGAATGTTGCCGATGTCACAACCACAAGTACGATCCGCTAACACAAAAAGAGTATTTCCAACTGACGGCGTTTTTTGACAACATCGACGAAGCCGGCCTGTATTCGTACTTCACCGCCGAAGCGATCCCCACACCCGCGCTGCCATTACCAACGGCAACGCAAGAAAAACAACTGGAGTTGGCCAGGACAACGGCAGCGAAAGCAACCGCCGACCATCAGACTGCCATCAAGCGGGGGCAATCCAACAACGACTGGTCTGATCGGCTTGCCAAAATTCCCTTGGCGGATCGTTTTGCAAAACCAATTGCATCACTCGATTTCGAGGAAAAGATTGGCGGTCGGAATCGCGCGGTCCAAGGTGTCCGTGGCCAGGCGGTCCAACTGACCGGTGACGATGCTGTCGCAACCGAAGTCGGTAATTTCCGACGGTACGATCCCTTCTCCGTTTCGCTGTGGATCAAAACACCTGATCACAAGCAACGTGCGGTTGTGTTTCATCGTTCTCGCGCTTGGACCGACGCGGCTAGTCGCGGCTACCAGCTGTTGATCGAAGACGGTCGATTAAGCTGGTCACTGATCCATTTTTGGCCCGGCAACGCGATGCGAATCCGTACGGTCGAACCGATCCCCGTCGGTTCATGGGTCCACGTCAGCGCCACGAACGATGGCTCCAGTCGCGCCGATGGACTGACTATTTTCGTCAATGGTTTGGCGGCTGAAACCGAAGTTGTTCGCGACGGTCTGACCAAGAACATCACCGGTGGTGGTGGCGACACAATCGCAATCGGCGAACGTTTTCGCGACAACGGATTCACCAACGGCTCGGTCGATCAGTTCCGCGTGTTCGATTTCCAGTTGACCCATTTGGAAGCCTTGCGATTGGCCAAAGATGGCGAATCGCTGCCATGGAGCGATTCGGTGGATGTCGCAGACGCTGCGAAAAGTTTTGAAGGTTGGCAAATCGAGCTGCTTCGAGATCACGTCGCGCTTCGGCACGATTCCAATGTTCAAGAAAGTCGTCAGAAACTGCACGACGCTCGTCAAAAGGTGTGCGCCGCGGAAGACAAGATCCAGGAGATCATGGTCATGCGGGAGTTGGAACAACCCAAACCAACTCACTTGCTGACACGTGGGGCGTATGACAACCCGGCCGAAAGGGTCGAACCAGGCACGCCCGCCGTGTTGGTTGGATTTCCTGATGACGCGCCGCGAAATCGGCTCGGTCTGGCCCGTTGGCTGACGCGACCGGACCATCCGCTGACCAGCCGAGTTGCTGCCAACCGACTCTGGCAACTCTGTTTTGGAACCGGTTTGGTACGCACACCCGAGGACTTTGGAAGCCAAGGCCGCTCGCCGACTCATCCCGAGTTGCTCGATTGGCTGGCAGTCGACCTGATCGAAAGTGGTTGGGATATCAAACGAGCGATCAAACAGATCATGATGTCGTCGACTTATCGACAATCCAGCGACCATCCCAATACGCAGT
>JABDKS010000514.1 GCA_013002105.1 Pirellulaceae bacterium
TTCCAGTGTTTCGGGACCTTGATCGCCTGTTTCGTCAATCCATTGATTCAGTCTCGAGCGGTGTTGAGACAATGCACTGGCGTGTTCCGGATCGTCAGCCAAGTTATTGGTCTGCCACCGATCGACACCGTACAGGTACAGCTCCTCTGGTGGCCGGGTTGGTGAGAAGAGTAACTGCTGCGATAGTTCGCTTAGCTTACCCAAATTTTGGAGTTCGCGAAGACGCTGAAGGATCAGTTTGCTGTCTTTGTAATCGCTGGGCATTAGCAGCGGGCGCTGGGGATAAAAATTCTTGATGTACAGATAGCGGTCCGTGCGTACCGATCGGATGCGGTCCGCTGCCTCGCCGCAGCGATCACGCGCAGCGTACACAGCCTGCTTGGGCATGTATTCACTCGCCAAGATGTCGTCGCCCTGCATTTTCGCGGGAACCTCGATGCCGGCGGCCGCCAATGACAACGCCGCGACATCGATGTGCTCGATCAAATCGGTGCGCGTGTTTCCACGCTCGACTCCCGGACCCCGGATCACCAGCGGTATATGGGTCCCTTCGTCATACAAAAATTGCTTTCCGCGAGCGTGACTAATGCCATGATCGGTAAAGAAGACGATCAATGTATTGTCCAACAAGCCTTCTTGCTCCAGCCGATCGACAACACGGCCAACATGCAGGTCCGTCAATCGCACGTTATCCAAATAGGTCGACCAATCGCGCAGTAGGATGGGGTCGCGAGGATAATAGGGCGGCAATTGCACAGTCTGTGGATCGGTAGCTTGACCAAAATCGGCAACCGCCCGTGTCACAGTGGCTGCGTATTTGCTCTCGGAGGCGCCGCGAATTTTGCCGCCGTGCAATTGCACCTGCATAAAGAAGGGTTGATCCTTGGAACGCCCAGCCCAATCGTGGCTGTCGTACATCGCCCTGTCCCAATCGAAGTTGTAATCGGTCTTGCCAAGCTTTTCGACCTGAGTTGGATTACCACTTGAATCGAAACCCGGCAGTCCACTGCCATTGCATGTCCAGTATCCGGCTTCTTGAAAGTACTCCGGAACCGGCCGCACGCCGTCGGGCAATTCGATGCGGTGCACTCCGCGACCGCTGCGGTGATGATGGACACCGATCGAGGTCTGATACATTCCCGTGATCATGGCGGATCGAAACGTCGAACAAACAGGCGATGTTGCGTACGCACGTGTGAATCGCAAACCCTCACGGGCCAGTCGATCCACATGCGGCGTCTCGATGGTCGTTTCGCCGTAGCACGAAAAGTTTGCCGACATGTCGTCGATCACGATCCACAGAACATTCGGACGATTGGCCCCATCCGCCGGAACGACCGCGAACCCTATTCCGAGCAGTGCGACGGCGAGGACAAACCGGTAGTTCTTTATCATGGCGCTTTTACTCAATCTCGGGTCGTGCTGGCGGGTTTGCCAACTGTAAATGTCGCGTTGTCGATCGACTCGACCAGGTACCCCTGCAAATCGATCGAACCTTTCAGATAGCGGAGCAAATTCTAGTTTACCGGGTTCCAGCGTGCTCAGGTTTTCAGCATGCTCAGCGAGGGCTCACGCTCCATCGCATGATCTCATTGGTGACCGCCGCTTGCCAAACGGGTATGACCACTCTTTCGATGCGATAGCCGATCATGCTGTTTCGGCCGATGGGATCGTCAGTTCCAGGCGTCGATCACGATGACCAAAAAAATCGCAATTCCAATCAGCAGTTTTGCAATTGTTCCAAGAAGACGGCCTTTCATAGCCGCTTCGCCAATCTTGTGACCGACTCTTTTCTCAGTGCCGGCGGAAATCTCACCAGCAAACGCGCCCGCGTAGGCTCCGATCGCACCTCCTGCAATCGCTCCGATGACGGTGCCAATGATTGGGACGGGAACCAAAAACGAACCAACGATGCTGCCGACAATGGTTGCGATTAACGACAAGATCATCGACCGTCGCTTTGCCCCCAGTTTTGCGGCACCGGCCGCACCGGCGGCCGTTTCGACGATTTCACCGACAACCGCCAACGCGGTGGCGATTCCCACGCCAATCCAAGTCAATCCGGAATCGGGTACAAGCCAAGCGAAGATTGCGCCGCAGACAATCATTGCCCAGTTCCCAGGTAGAGCCAGCAACGTGCCAACTAAACCGGCCGCGCAAAGCGTAACGAGCAGCGTGTACCAGACGTAGTACATGGTTGTCTATTATCTATCCATAAAAACGAGCGAGGCCAACAAATCGTTCGACTCACTTGTGGCTCGAACTACTTGCCTCTGCATCCAAAAACATGTTCGACAATCGCAAGTGGATACTTTGAAATCAAGCTGGACCCAATTAGTCAGTTGTGGTCCTTCGTTGCAAACGTGAATCTCTTTGCAAAGATCCAGCTTCCTACTTGCCCTCGGACGCCCACTTTTTCATCAGCGCGATGTTGTCTTCGATCTTTTTGACGTGTGCGGGATCGGTTTTCCTGGCCTTTAATGTGTCGACGTAGACTTTCATGTCGCTGTTGAACATTTTTGCGGACTCGGGTGTTCGTCCTTTGTCATCGGTTTCGACCATCCACGTTTCAAGTCGGTCTCGCATCCGTTGCAATTCGCCGGCGAATTCTGGATTGGCCGCTAAATTCTGTATCTCGTGCGGATCTTGATGAACATCGTACAGTTCCTCTGCTGGCCGGACGTCGGCCATCAACGCAAGCTGGATTTCGTCTAATTGTCCTTTACTATGAGCCTCACGCAATGCGATCAAAATGGCTTTGGCGTCTTTGTAAGCACACGGTTGCAGATACGGACGGTTGGGCAGAAAGTTGCGTATGTATTTGAAACTTTTTGTGCGTACCGAACGAATATGATCCACGGTTTCGTCACAGCGATCGCGTGCGGCAAAGACGGCCTCGCGCGGCGTGTAATCATCGGCCAGAATGTCCCGGGCATGCATGGATTCTGGAATCGGGATCCCAGCAGCGGCAAGCGACAAAGCTGCGATGTCAATGTGTTCGACGACGTCCTCGCGAACGGTTGCCGACGCGATGTTTGGGCCGGCAATCACCAGTGGTACATGCAGGCCTTCGTCGTACAAAAACTGTTTGCCGCGCGCGTGACTGATGCCATGGTCGGTCATAAAGAGCACCACGGTGTTATCCAGCACTCCTTCCTCTTTCAAACGTGCTAGAACGTCACCGACCATCGCATCGGTCATCCGCACCGAATCCAGGTAGGAGGCCCAATCGCGAACGATGTCCCGATGGTCGGGGTAGTAGGGCGGTAGCTTGACCGCGTCGACCGACGTGCGATTGCCAAACCGTTTCTCGGCAGCACTTTGGATTTTTTCCCAACCGGTGGCATCCTTTCCACGTAGCTTTCCACCTTGTGTTTGAATCTGCGCAAAGAACGGCTGACCCGGTTCTCGATCACTCCAGTCATTGCTGTCGTAGATCGATTCGTCCCACTGAAAGTTGTAGTCCGTCTTGCCAAGTCTGCCGTTCATCGGCCATCCGGTGATGGATGTGTGGTAGCCAGCGTCCTGAAACAGTTGGGGGACCAATTGCACGCCCGCGGGCAATTGGATTTTCTCAGTCCCCCGTCCACTGCGATGGTGATGCGCACCGATGCTAGATTGATACATGCCAGTGATGAATGCAGAGCGACAAGTCGAACAGACCGGTGCGGTCACGTAAGCATTGGTGAATTTGATCCCCCGAGCGGCCAACAGGTCTACATTCGGCGTCTGTACAGCGGTTTCGCCGTAGCATGAAAAGTTTGCCGACATGTCGTCCGGGATGATCCAGACAATGTTGGGTCGTTCAACCGCCGCGACGACCGACGCAGTGAGCATACAGCATGCAAGTATTAGAGTTCGTAGTACCATCGGTTCGTGTCGTGGGTGAAAAACGTGTGTTGACTGGTCGCCGTATGATAGATCGTTCGAACGATAATCACCAGCAGTTCGATAGGATGGCAAGATGCTCGTCCGCAACCCGACGACTCGACCGGTTGGAGTTCCCGACCCTGGACATGAGGAACCGAACAATTATTTGGTCGCCTCAGTTTTGATCGTGATCGATCAGCTGCATTCAAATCTGATTGAGGTAGAATATCCGAGACAGCTGATTGCTGAATTCGACAAAGATGTTCGATCGACGTTGCAAATCAACCCCCGAGAAACTCAATGCCACCGCGATTCAAGACTCTCGTTACCCAATCCCTTTGTTTCTCTTTTCTGCTTAGCTGTCACGCCGTGTCAGCACAGTCGGTCGATCCAAGTCAAAAGGAATGGCATGCAAAGTACAAGACGCAAGCCAATGCGCCGAAGCCTGAAGAGATGCTGTTGAATACGGATGTCGAACCGGATCTGTCGAAAGGTTTTAAAGATCTTTTCAATGGAAAAGACCTGAGCGGTTGGACACCCAAGGGAGGCACGTGCAAATTTGAGGCAAGCGATGGTTGCATCATTGCAACCTGCGTCAAAGGCTCCGACAGCACGTATCTTTCGACGGACAAGGACGATTACACAGATTTTGTATTTACGTGTGATATGAAGTGGGAGGTCGACTGCAACACCGGCGTGATGTTCCGGGCCCAATTGAAGTCCGACGAGAAAAAATCGGAGATTGTTTTCGGGCCGCAAGCGGAAATGGAGGGCTGGGAACGGGATCGCGGTTGGTCAGGAGGTATTTATGGCCAGAGCTGCGGTGGATATTTCTATCCGCTCTGGCTGACCGAACACGCGGAAGTCCGCGGTGCGTTGAAACATGATTGGAATCGCATCACGGTTTACGCCAAGGGCAACGTCGTGAAGACCTGGGTCAACGGGATTCCGGCTGCCCATTGGGTCGACGACGGGACCTACTCCAAGGGATTCTTCGGTCTACAAATGCACAAGGGTGCCGCGGGCAAAGTCCGCTTTAAGAACCTTCGCGTGAAAGAACTGTAAGCCGTCGCATCGTTGATCAAGCCAGAGCGTCGACGTTCTAGCAGTCTGCTGGCAGAACGTTGACTCCCGGCGCGATTGTATCGGCAGTACTCCACATCCGGTTGACCGGCAATGTCTTGCGGTCCGCTTTGACAGCTTCCAGCAAGGCACCCATTTCCACCATCATCTGTGTCTTTGGATCCCCGATATTGGCGGTCCAAGTCAGTGTGGCAGGCAACCCCATGTCTCGAACCGACTTGGCGCCGACATCGGGGTGCGACGAATTCCACGCCGAATTTCCTTTGGCGCGCTCGCGAACTTCTGCGACAGCGGCCGGCCAATCTTTTTGCGTTACCAGTTTTGCAAACACGGAATTTGTATCTTTCGGCGACGCCGGTTTGGCAATTCTTGCTAGATCCATGAAACGGGCGACGCCGCGGATACTTACCGGCGTCGCTGATTTGGGGACCCCGTGAAATCCAATGCGATCGATAATCGGTATCAACTTTGCCGGGATTTGTTCACGAACGTAGTCGGTGGTCGCCGCCGCACAGATCAACGCGTAAATCGAACCGTAATTCAACGATCGCTTGTCTGGCTCCGCCTTCATGATTGATTGGTATTGTTGCAGCGCTTCAGCAGTGACAGCTTTCGCATCGTCGGTATTGCCAGCAGCTTGGTGAGCCATCGCAAGTTCAGCGTTTGCTTCGATACGCAGCCATGGGTCTTGATCTGGGTGGGTCATCGAATCGACCAGTCTAGCGGCGAGATCGCGACACGCGATTGCCTGATCGGGCAACGAATCATGACAGCCTGCCGCGACGTAGGCCAATAACCTGGCGCGGTGTGCATCGTCTCCCGCAGCAATCGCCAGATACGACAAGGCGACCAGGTATCGCTTTTGATGAACCTGTCGATGAACCCACGATGTCACGACAGGGTTTTCGAGCGTCGGCAGACGTACCGGCCAACAGACCTTCGTATTCTTCACCATGTCGGTCAGTGGCTCCAAGCTCACCCGTGAATCAACAGACTCACTACTGGACCGCGAAAAGGTCGCATAGTTGATCGACGTCCAAGACTCCAGTGCGGCGTAATATAGTGTGGACGACGTCGTCGGGGAGATGCCAATCAGCCTTCCTCGCCGCGGCACCACCGCACCGGCAACGCGCCAAAGGTCGTCCGCCGCATTCGTCAGATCGCGATGGCCTTTGATCTTGTCAGACTGATTCCGCATTAATTCCAGTCGCGCGGCGGCGACGTAGAATCTTGCTGCCACCAATTCGCGTGTCGGTTTGGGTGGACCGCCTGGGAAGTTGGATTGTTCAACGGCGTGATCCTCGACTTGCTGTCCCGCCAACGAGATGATGTCCTGATCACGTTGGGCCAATCCGTATTCTGCAACGCGGGACCAGAAACGGAGGACATGGTAGTGGCCTTTGGGGTATCGCTGAGATAATCGTTGCACGTCGTCCCATCGACCAGCGATCGCTAATTTTTCCATCAGAAGAATGGACGGATACTGATTGAAATCATCGAGTCCAATCGCCTCGTCCAGATCGATCGTCGACCAAACGTCCTCGTAGCGTAGCCGCAAATTTCTTTCCCCCATTAGCCAGGAACCATCGCGGAGGATTTCGGATTTCCACCGCAACATGACCTGACGCACAAGTTCTTGGTCCGTCGTGTTTGCCGCCGGTTGATCGATTCCTCTTTCGGACCGCCCCGATTGAATCGTCACGACCAACGCGATCACCAACATACCGAGGGCCAGGAGAGGGATTCGACTGGCGTGTCTGGGAGGGAACAAATCGATCTCCTGGATGAACGTGAGACTCGTTGAGCCATCATCCTACGAAACAGGCTTGATATGGATCATGTGAAATCGTAGTAACTGCACAGAAAACTGCCTATTTGGTGTGTGGCTCGGTGGTTGCGTTGTGAAGACACGCTAGAAACCGCCCCGCGGCAGGGGCGACAGGACCAAGAAGCCTAAAGCTCTCGCGGGACCTGGAAACGAATCAAAACCAACTCCCCTTGATA
>JABDKS010000541.1 GCA_013002105.1 Pirellulaceae bacterium
TCAGAGTCCCACAACCTGTGGAAGTGAATTGGTACACCGAGGTGCCCCCGTGTAGATTGCGTCATAGTCGCATCCATTGGAAACATGCGTCAGATATGACAGGAGTCAAGCAGAACGTTTTGGTTTCTAGTTGGAATTGCGGAAACCTTGCGGATAAGTGCGACGATGACGCATTCGTTTTTGCGAAGTCTTCACCCTATTTTGTTCAGCGATGCAGCCGTTTTGCTCTGACGTTGGCTCGATTTTAAGCGAGTTTGGAATCGAAGTTTGATCAGATTCGATTCATCAAGATGCATCGCTCAATGGACGATAGCTCGGGGTCGTCGCAATCCTACACGCAAGAACCGCGGCTATCGCCGTGCGGCTAATTGATTTTGCGGCGCGCTGAGTTTTGTGCGCTGCGGCGTCATTTAGTACGGGCATGATCGTGGAGGACGTCGCTCCGGCAACTTCAATGCGCACCCAGCGAGTTGGACACTGTTCGTTTCCGCCAGCCGATGGGCGATAGCCCCGGTTGTGTCCCTGTCCGTCACGCAGGAACCGCGGCTATCGTCATTTAGTACGGGCATGATCGTGAAGGACGTCGCTCCGGCGACTTCAATGCGCACCCAGCGATTTGGACACTGTTCGTTTCCACCAGCCGATGGGCGATAGCCCCGGTTGTGTGTCAATCCGTCACGCAGGAACCGCGGCTATCGCCGTGCGGCTGATTGATTTTGCGGCGCGCTGAGTTTTGTGCGCTGCGGCAATTTCCGATCGTTATTGTGGACGTCGCGCCGCCGTCGGCGTAGTCCAGGACCGGTCCTGGCAACATTCCGCCACGCGGATGCGCCATCGCTTTCGACAATCCTGCAAAAATGTCGCGACCGACGAGCGAAAGTGACAAACAACGTGCCTGCGGGGCGGTGCAATCCGTCTTTGAGTGAAACGGGTCCGGCTGGATCGAAGTACACGAACTGGCCAAAACTGTCGACAATGTTAACGCACAACTAAAAGTAAGACACTGCGTTTTGAATACTTCGTACCCTGGGCGGTTCGCGCGAAGAGGAATTCTATAAGCTATGCTCTCACTCAAGATAAAAGGCAAGGATCTTTGCCGCGATGGTTCACCTTGTAGGGCGATCATCACGGTTCTTTTGATTCGACTACTTTGAGCGAGTGACGGATGGCTCCGAGTAGTTTTTTGGATGCGTTGATCGTGAATCGATAAGTGTCGGTTTTGTCTTTCGTCTTGTTTTCCACTTGGATGAATCGCTGGCCGTTGTCGGTGGCAAATGTCAACGCCCAGTCGGCGTCCTGCATCGCCGTTTTGATTGGAATTCGCTTCTGCTTTGGCTCCGCCTGGATACCGGACTGGACGGCCTTGATGAAAGCGACCGTCTGGTCTTGGTTCATCATCAACATACCGCCCGCTTGTGGTGTGGTTTCACCCGCTTTCAGCGGAACCATCAATGAGAGTTGGACGGAGGGATCAAACCCCTCCCAATGGATCGCGTTGACATGGGTATATCCGGTACGAGGTAGCCCCGTATGAACGAACGGTGATGGATCGCCCAACCAGGTCGCATCGCCAACCACGACCGAATGAATGCTCGGGTCAAACGTGTCGTCACTGGGATCCCAATCAGCAGCAATCACGGACCCAGCAAGCAAACAACCTAACAGCAAACAACCAGTCACTCGTCTCACAGAACGGTCCTCATTTGGCAAGTTTGAAAATAAAGAATCAAGCGACTATCCCTAATAGGACAATCCCACTTTCCGCTAGCCATTGGGCGATCGCACCGGTTGTCTTCGAAAGGAACCGCGACTATCGCCGTTCGGCTATCGGGACAGGAACACACAGCGTTTTGATTCCAAAATTAGCGCGGTCCAACCAGCCACCATCGCTGTACCAAAGTGGTCGTCACGAGTGTGCGTCAACTCGGCAGGCTACTCAACAATAGACAGCATCCTGCCTGGAACCAACAAACTTCTGGAAGATAAATGGCCCTTTTTTTTCTTTGTCAACGATCGATTTCGGACGCGTTGGCAGTCGACCAAATCGGCGAGATCGAAAGGGACCCAATCGCGAATCGAGGATAGCAATCCACGGCTGATCTTCCCGCAATCGTCAGAAAGAGATTGCTCCGATCACGGTGGCGAGACTCCAACTCGACCCTACGATCAAATCAAATCGATCAAAGCCAAGGAGAAGCACTTGATGGCTCGTCCCATGGCGAAGGAGTTAACAGAACGCGAACTTGAATTGATGCACATGTCCTGGGGAGATGGCGAATTCCAATCGCATGTCTTGGCGCAGTAAGTACGCCGAAAATCAATCCGCAACTTAACATTGCACCATCTGGATGATTCGCATCGTCAAATGGTCGGCCGAAGTAAGTGCTGCTTGCTGGTGGGCCGTGCTACGTTTATTCGAGGTCGTTTTTTATCTCATTTATTAGACGGCTCACTTCCCGTTCCAACCTCGTCATGGTTGCACTGAATCGCCGGTAGTCAGCGCCAGGTCGTGGCGAAACTTTCTCGACTGCATTAATTCGCTGTGACAGCGCGTTGAAGTTACGACGACTCGAATCCGAGACGTAGGGACTGCTGCTGATCGCAGCTAAATGCTGATCCAGGTCCTGTTGTAACATCGCGACAATGTTCTGCGCGTCCTCGGTTTGCAATGCTGATCGCAGCACACGCGCCGGTTCGGCCGGGATCAACTCGAACAGACCATCGGCCAAACCTGTCGTCCTGACACGAGCGGCTTGCTGCCGCATTTCGTCGGGGACGTTCACATTCGCCTCCAGTAATCGTATCCCGGCAAGTGCGGCAAGCCGCTTGAACACCACACGGTTTTCGTGCAACTGAGCAGTTCGTCCCGCCTCCTTTGTGGACATAGTGCGCACTTTGTCCAGCGCCTTTGCTAAATCTTGTGCGGGGATTCCAAATGCGATGCCCTCCTGAGCCAGTTGCCTTGATTTTTCCTTGAACGAATCATCAAGACGAGCGAGGCCTTGGTGAATCAATTTTTCTCCCTCGTCGGTTGCCTTCATGGCGATCACGCCAACGACTTGGTTCAATCCATTCAATATCGGACCGCCACTGGAGCCCGAGTCAATGGATGCATCGATTTGCAAAAAATCGTAGCCATCGACACGGACCATGGACCGCGTGGTTCCCTTGACCACGGCGTTTCTCAGTGTCACTCCGCCACCGATCGCCGGGTTACCCCGCAACTGAACCGACTCGCCCTTGGGCACATATCCGTCGTACGCAACCGCCAAGGGCGCTCGCTTGCTTTCTACAGAGAGAATTGCAAGGTCTCGACCGACATCCTCGAACAGGACACCATGGACTTTGACAAAATCACTTACCTCAGGGAAGAACACCTTCAGGTCGCCTGCGGGTGCATTTTCGATGACATGATGGTTGGTCACCAATAAATTGGGGGCCGCTAGAAACCCACTTCCATGCCCGAGTGGATGTTCGATCAGGGCGACCGAATCTGCCGGCGATGGATTGCCGCGAGGTCTGTGTCGCTGGAATTCAGACTCGCGAATCGGTCGGTATTGCAACTGTGAGATCCGAAAAGTGCCCGACAGCGACTCGAAAAAAAGTCGGTTGCTGGGGACTCTAAAATTGGGATGTAATGTCAGCCGGGACGGATCACCGGTCCACTCGACGATCGTTTTGCCGTCACAGGTGACGCGAACATGACTGTCGTGAACCGTGCACACAATTTCGAAATCACGCGCCGTCGGCAAAACAGGCTTGCGATAAAACGTCGCATTTGAGGGTTCGGTTTTCTCATCGATCCAGGCTAATCCCGATCGTTTCGGCCTGCCATAATCAAAGATGACTAGCACTTGATACCCGTTGCCAATTGCAAGACCAATATTCAGCGATCCCTTATCCATCTGTCGCTGGCCAACCAGCTTGAGTTGATACGGAGGCGAAACTTCATGCGGGATAACGACTCTTGCTCGCGATGAACGTGACGACACGAGGTTGTTTGCGTCACGCGTCCACTTTCCCGTTTGCGTGTCTTTGACGGGGTCGATCATCGACAGTACGTCGATTTGTTCTCCCAAGACGTCCGGCACGATACCTGGCATGAAAGTCTCAGACTTTTCCCGTTCGAGTAGCCAGGATTGAACAAAATCGCGGTCCTGCTTGCTTAGCTTGAGGATGGCAATTGTGACGACGTTAAGATCCGCTTTCTGCAACCTGACGGCGGTATCATTCGCCTCAACCAATTCAGCTTGTACTTCGTATCTGCCATCGGCGGTCGTCCATGTACGAAGCTCCGCTGCGAAACCGGGCCGTTGCGCAAGCGTCGCCAACGTCAGGAACGTCAACGTCAGGATACGGAGAGCGGGGAGTGGGGAAATCTTCATACGTTGGCTCGAGGATCTAAAATGAATCGTCGCGACGGTAGATTCAACATCTAACCTGATGATACCTTGTTACAGAAGTCAAACATGGCGGTTCGCGACGTAAATATTCACATCGACAAAATCTTTACCACCAGTTCCAGTCGCGCCACACGGGCCCAGGCGGCGCTCCCGGACAACTTGCGCGATCTGCAACCGAGTCGACCGTCATCGGGCCGGCACCTTTTCCTCTGACGGTGCCCGCGATCTGGTCCACTGCCAACGGTGCCTGGGTTCGGCCGCAAACCCAGCGGCTTGCATGGCAGCAATTGTGTCCTGACGCTTGAGCGCTGGAATGATCGTGATTTCGCTCAGCCGCGGGAGCTCACCAAGCCTGGCAACCTCGGGCCCTGGCGGTTGGCAATGGTACAAACCAAGTCGTTCCAAACCGGTCAGGTTCGCAATCGGTTCAAGCAATTGCTGATCGACGGTCAGTCCCTTCAGAGCGATACTCAGGTATTTCAACTGATGCTCGGATGAAAACTTTGGGGTGCCCAAGACCGAGGGATAGTCATCCGCATGGATCACCAATTCAGACGGACTGGGTGTCTGCTCGACAGCATCCCACAACGGCTGTAGCTGATCTCTGTAGTGAATGTCCAGCTTGAGCTGCGGCTGAGCTGCGATCATCCATCGAAAGATATTTGATCCAAGGCCCTTGCCGACATAGACGGATTCCAGATTCACCAACGGACGAAGTGCTTCGGTTGTGATATCCGATTCGTCATATCCAGTCAGCGTAACACCATGCAGACTCGACGTATCATAAATGTCCAAAGAGAGCTGCTCGAAACGCGAACTCCAGTTGAACATCATTCTGTGTGCCATCGGCGCGACACGCGGGGAGAGATCCGCGAGCGACAATCCGCAATCCTGAAATTCGAGTGTCGATTTTCCTTCCTGCAGACGCTGCCAATCGAACCCACTGATTGCATCACTGTCCAGCGGGCAATCGTGAAATTCAATCCGCGAACAATGTTGACGGCCTAATGGTTCGAGACTCCTGCGGGTCAGACGACTTGTGTAAATGACGAACGATTTGTTCTTGGACAGATCGATCGAAAGCATGCGAAGCAAGTCATCGTCGTTGATGTTGCTGAGATATTGCTGGAAGATCGCCGTCGCTTTGGGTAACGATGCCACATACTGAATGTCTACAGCGTTCATTGGATTCTTGTGACCAGCGCTGAACGTTAACTCCTCCAGACACGGCATTCCAGCGAGCTGCCGCAAATGACTGCCGCCAATCCCGGTCTTCGAGATATCCAGCCTCTTCAACCGCCTTAGCTGCTTCAATTCCGGGATCGCACGCGTATCGATTGCTCGACATTGTGACAGCGACAATTCTGAAAGGTTCCAGTGCGCCTTGAGACGCGCGACCGTAAGGTGGCTACCGCTGCGCAAGCTCAGTGTTTCGAGCCGGGTCAAATAGCGAAGTGGTCGCAATTGCTGGTCGTCAAGATTGAATCGCTTGATCTGGACCGACTTGACATTCGCAAAGAAATTTCCCGTTAGACGATGCCAATACAGCAGCGACGATGGATGATACTCAATCTTGGCGCCGACAGATTCCAACTGACCAACGGCGTTGTCGATCCGCGATCGATGAACATAGACACCGCTCGCGATTCCGGCAAACGTCGTCAACACTAATAGCGAACGCAATGAGAATCGCCACCTACTGCGGTTGGACAAACGTCGTTGGTTCGAGTCAGCGGTGTGGATCATAGCATCCTGTACTTCGCTTCGCTGGTCGGCCCACGACCGGAACGCCGCGATTGTTCTGCCAGCACGACGTCCACTGGAGCAGCGTCGATCTGAGTCGTGTCATCAACACGAAAAAGTCGATATCACCTGGACGAGAAGGGATTCGGGACGCATGGCAGAGACACGACGGCATAGAATCTTAGCAAATCCGGCGGAACCTAGGTTCAGTTGCTGGTTTCAATCACGGGTCGTGTTGTCGTTGGATACTGTTTGGCGGAGTTGAATATGCGTTTTCTGATCTTGGCTGCGTTGGCCTTTCAGTTTGGATGTTGGAATCATGCTAGTGCCGACGACAAGGAGACACAGCCGGAAACGGTGACCGTCATTCACTATCCCAACTACGTCGCCGCGGCCAGTTATTCGAAACACCTCAGCCGATTGCTGGGCCCCGATGCGGAAACCGTGGAACTATTGGAGCAAAATATTGTTTTGATTCGTGTACCGGTCGACCAGCAAGAAAGAGTGCAGAAACT
>JABDKS010000193.1 GCA_013002105.1 Pirellulaceae bacterium
CAATCGGTGATCCCGAGCGACGCTTGTTGCAGATTTCGAAGCAGTTTCCAACGCGATCTCAGGACGGACCACAAGCGACGATTGGCGACATCACCAATCAAATCGTGGTGGAATCCCAGTCTTTGGGCCTCGCGACCGAGAACCTGTCCCAAGTCAGTTTGGCCACGCCCGGACCGGCGACCATCGACGGCGTGCTTTTGTCGACGCCCAATTTGGATGCGCGGCAATGGAATCGCTGTCCCATCCGCGAGATGCTGCAGCAGTCTGTCCGGACGATGTCTCCAGACGCGAGCGTTCAATATGTTGGCGACGGACAGGCTGCGGCCCTTGGCGAGTTCGCCATTCGGACAGGCGCGATCGTTTGGGAGCAACGCCCCGAGAGCTGTGACAAAACGGTCATCTTGGATGGAGGATCGGACGGAATGCCCGCGGTGCGAAGCCTGTTTATGGTCGCGGTGGGAACCGGGCTAGGTGGCGGTGAAGTTCGTGACGGAGCCACAATACGCGGAACCAAGGGTCGCGCAGGACACGTTGGTCATTTGATGTTGCCGGTCGACGCGTTCCGGTACGAATACGACCGATCACTAAAAGTCGGCAATGCGCTCAATACCGCCGAATCGGCCGTTTCGCTGACATCGCTCACTCACCAACTGGGATACCGATTGACGCTGGAACAGTGGCGTGATCATCAGCTCAATCAAGTCGACGGCACGGTTCGCGACAAGGCCAAGCAATTAAGAGAATTAGCCGCCGCGGATGATCCATTGGCGGTTCAGTTGTTCGATGATCAGGCCAGTGCGTTGGGAATCACGCTGTTGATGGTCAATTACATCGGTGACTACGATCTGCTTGTCATCGGCGGAGGCGTATGCGATTTGTCAGCCGAAATGCGGGATCGCTATTTGCAAATGGTGGAGCGGGCCTATCACCAACACGCACTGGACGGATTTCGCGAACTGCCACCGATCTCTTTCTCTGTTTGCGGCGACCACGCCTCGGTGATCGGTGCGTTGTTCGACGCGTATGGATCTGTTCACTAACGATCGTATCGATGATCTGTGCCGGTTCCGAAAGAATCGCCGGTGGAGTCAAAGTCTGCGCCGATACCACGACTCGCGTTGTAAGATACTGACTCGTAGTGGCTCCGAATTCGCGGTTTAGCAACAACGCCGAACACCGGCGAAAGTACACGATCGATGAAAATCACGCACACCATTGGCCAGCCTTTTCGATGGACGCGTTTGTCCGGCGTGATGGTGGCGATTTTGACGTTGATGTCGCCCCGTCTGCTCTCGGCTGATCGCCCGAATATCATTGTTTTCTATACCGACGACCACGGCCACGCAGACTTGTCATGTCAGGGCGTGTTGGATGACATAAAAACACCGAATGTTGACGCTTTAGCTAGGAAAGGTGTTCTGGCCCGGCACGGATACAGTACCGCACCGCAGTGTGTGCCTTCGCGAGCAGGATTGTTGATTGGCAAATTTCAATCCCGATTTGGTGTGGAATCCAACGGGAAATCGTTGGATGGTTTCGATCGCGAGGCCACCATCGCCGAACGATTGCAGGACGCCGGCTACATCACTGCTCAATTCGGCAAATGGCATCTCGGTCCGGGGCCGAAAATTACTGAACATGGATTCAAACACGTATTCAATCAAAATGCCGGTCGACCCTTTTCCGCGAACATCACGCTCAATGGCACGGATCGCGAAATGTCCAACCTGCCGGCAGAGATGTACCACATCGACGGGTGTAGCCAAGCTGCCGCGGCAGTGATCGAGCGGTACCGTGAACAGCCTTTCTTTTTATATGTCGCCTACCGGGCACCGCATGTGCCGCTTGATGCGACCAAGAAGTACCTCGATCGATTTGTCGGCAAGATGCCTGAGCGACGTCGGCAAGCCTTGGCCATGCTTTCGGCCGTGGATGACGGAGTAGGACTGATCACACGCACGCTTGCCAAACACGGCCTGACGAAAAAGACACTGATTTTTTACATCGGTGACAATGGTGCACCGCTGAAAATTCACAAGGTCGATGCTCCCGGCGGAGGCCCGGGCTGGGACGGTTCACTGAACGATCCACTCAATGGCGAAAAAGGCATGTTGTCCGAAGGCGGCATGCACGTTCCATTCGTGATTTCGTGGCCGGGAACGATTCCGCCGGGGCAAGTCTTTGATTATCCGGTCAGTGCGCTCGATGTGGCTGCAACCGCCGCGGCACTTGCACAGGTCAAAATCAAAGAAGGCGATCTGGACGGCGTGAACTTGATTCCGCACCTGACAGGCGAAGTGAAAACGCCACCGCATGATGTCCTCCTGTGGCGTTGGACCGCTCAGTCGGCCATCCGTGAGCACAATTGGAAATTGCTTCGCGGCGGTGAACGCGAGTACCTGTACGACTTGGACACGGATATCGAAGAAAAACATAATCTTGCGAAAACTCATCCCGAGATCGCAACGCGACTGCGAGAGAAATTGATCGCATGGTCTGGCCAGCTTGATCCGCCGGGACTCGCGACACAGGAGATGTCAAACGCAGCATCGGCCTATTTCGATTTCTATCTGGACGGAAAGCCGGCGACACCGCTGCGGCAAAAGTTCGAGACCACCAGCGACGCAGCTGTTTCTGCCGGAGATCGGCTGCTGTGGATCATTCGCAACGGCGAGCTAACGCAGACCGCAGACGGATGGCAGATCCGGCCACTCCATTCGAATAAAAAACAGAAGCCCTTTCTTGCCCGAAGCAAACTGAGTTTGACCGGTCCCGTGTTAGCCAAGGTCGTCTTTCGCACCGACAAGCCCGGCATGATCAGTTTTTCTTGGCGAGACGCAGCCGACAAAGACTTTATTGCGAACAATCGCGTCAGCGTCGAAGTCCCCGATTCGGATGAATGGCAATCGGTGGAGAAAAAGTTGCCAAGTCGCAACAAAATCATTCACGTGCGTTTGCAAGTTCCCGGCGGAGTGACAACGATCAAGAGCATCGAATTGATACCCGAGAGCGGAAGAAGTGTGAAGCTAATGAATTCGTCTCGTTGACCCGATGCGTGAGGCAGGAGCCCCGCAGAGGCAACAATGTTTGGCGATTAACGACGCCCAGCGCGACCGGCTCACTTTGACGAGGGCTCGCGTTGATAAACGCTCACGGTGACGAGGGCTCACGTTGACGAATCAGTGCCTGGCGATTTGGATTCATCGCGAGTGTTCCGCTCTTTTTTGCATCCGTTTCAGATTCCATT
>JABDKS010000592.1 GCA_013002105.1 Pirellulaceae bacterium
ACCCTGGCTCATGAGACTGGTCATCTGTTGGCCGGCAGCCTCTGCGGTGGGTCGCTCAGCCGCGTGCAGTTGCGTCCCTGGTCGCTCCCCTACAGTTTTTTTAAACCCGATCCTTGGCCCAGCGTGACTCTTTGGGCCGGACCGGTCCTCGGGTGTCTTGGCCCAGTGGTCGCGGCAAGCATTTGGCGGCGATCGGGACTCTGGCTGATCGCTTGGTTCTGTGTGCTTGCCAACGGGACGTACCTGTTGATGGGTTGGTACGCCGGCGACGGCGAATTGGACAGTACCAAGATCATCGCGGCGGGTACGCCAACTTGGTTGCTACTAATGGTATCGGTCGCAATGACGGTGGTCGGCTACGTCGGTTTTCGACAGGAGTGTGCGGCGATGCTCAAGCCAGCCGGGCCGCGCATGAAAAAACGCACCGCGGCGATCAGCCTTGGTGCGTTGATTTTGTTGGTTGCCGTTCAGTCGGCGGTCGCGATGTTGATTGATCGTTAGCGTAACAGATCTACCAACAGTCCTGATCAATGCGGCTCGCTCAGGCAGCCATCGATTCGTCGCGTGCTTTTTTCTCAGCAGCGTTTCGATAATCGACGACGTCCCATACCAGTCCGGTGGCACGCATCAAACGAATGGCTTGCCAAGTGATGTCAAATTCCCACCAACGGTGGCCATGCTTTGCCATGCGTGGATACGCGTGGTGATTGTTGTGCCAGCCTTCGCCATACGCGACGATCGCGACTAGCCAATTGTTGCGGCTGTCATCGGTCGTTTCGTAATTGCGGTAGCCAAACATGTGCGACGCACTGTTGACCATCCAAGTTGCGTGCAGCACGCCGATCAATCGGACGAACAATCCCCAGACCAACAACGACCAGGCAAGGTCCATTCCACCGAAGTAGTAGCCGACACCAAAGAGCAGGAAGCCCGACGCGATGTGCAGAGGCAGGAACAACATGTCCAAAATTCGCATGCCGCGTTCTTTGTACAAGTCGGGCACCCAACGCTGCAGGTAGCCTTTGCGATCGCCGCCGTGCGTGTTGTAAACCAACCACGTCATGTGGCTCCAGATGCCGCCATCGTGCGGCGAATGGGGATCACCGTCTTGATCGCTGTGTGCGTGGTGTTTGCGGTGGTCGGCGACCCAATCCAGTGCCGAGCCTTCGCCCGCGAGAGTTCCAATGGTAGCGAAGACGTATCGCACCCAATTGTGTGTCTTCATCCCGGTGTGGGTCAGCATACGGTGATAACCCAAGCAGATGCCCAGACTGCCTGTAAACCAATGCAGGCCGATCAGCGTTAACAACCCAGCCCAGGAGAAGGTCGGGATTGCAAAGGCCAGCACAACGACGTGTGCGAGACCAAGCCATCCGATCGACCACCAACTGATATTGTCACGACGCATGCGAGCACGCGTTTGGGGTGCTTTGCCGGACTTATCGGTAACGACGTCATTGGATATGGGGATCGCTTCCTCGTGCGGTTTCAGATCCGCACCGGGACGCTTCTTTGCTTTGGTTGTCTTTTCTTCGATTACGCTCGCCATGGGCGGCCATCCTGTGATTTATACGTAAGTACTAACTGCCTACAACAGTCTCGGAGCAGTGAGATCATACAGAAACGTATGTAAACGTCCCCCACCAACTGAGACCTCCTGTGTAACAGCGATGTAAAACATCGGAATTTGAACCCGCCCAGCCCCCTGCTCAGACAGAGCAAAACCCGTAATTTACCGCCAAGGGCGTGAAACCGGCCATGAAACAGCCGAGGGAGAAAGGGGGCCCCAACGGCTGAACCCGCCCGCTGGGAACTCCACGTGGCGCTGGATCACCCCTGTCGCCGGGACGGGTACGAACAGGTCGATCCAGTTGCAGAAGCCAACACGTTGAAATTCAAACTCGCCAAACGCAACGCGAAAGTGATCGCGGCGAACGGTCGCGAACAACCGGCGGCCGGCGATGCGGCTGAGGTTAGCCGCGGGACTGGATCATCTGGGCTTTGGCCATCGCGTCTTCTGCTTTGGCGATGTACTGCTGATCGTCGGTGCCGGCCCAGGCGCGCTGATAGGTGACGCTCATTGCCGTGAAATTGAACGCGTCGTCGGGCTCCAACTCGCAAGCTTTCTCGCCATGCTGGATCGCCAAATCGTGTTGGCCCGTCTTGGTGTAGACACGCGCCAACGCCAAATGCGCCAGCACAAACGAATCGTCTTCGCCGACGATCTCCGTCAGTCCAGCGATCGCCTCCTCGAACTTTTCGTCGTCGATCAACTTCTCGACTTCGTTGTACCTGGCGTGAATGTCAGTCATTTTCGATGCGTTCCAGTCTCGTGTGATACGTGGTTCGTGTATCGCGTGATGGTCAATTCGTCGGCGTGGTCGTCGTTGTTGTTGTCGCCGTAGGCCAGGACCTGTCCTGGCAATGTCGCTCCAGGACAGGTCCTGGCCTACGGAAACATTGCCAGGACAGGTCCTGGCCTACGGAAACATTGCCAGGACAGGTCCTGGCCTACGGAAACATTGCC
>JABDKS010000639.1 GCA_013002105.1 Pirellulaceae bacterium
AGTTGGTCACACTGTCACGTGACTAGTTGAGCGAATTCACTTTTTGTCCCGTGGTGAATCGCTGCAGGTGAGCGTCGACGACCTTTTGTCCTCGCTGGACTCCCGATAAGATTTCAATCTCTCGGCCATCATCGACTCCGGTGGTGACTTGAACGACTTCAATCGTGTCGTCTTGATCCACCAGATAAACGTAGGCCCCACCGGCTTCGTCGAATCGTACTGCTCGCGCCGGCAACATGTTGGCGGCGACTTGTGTTGACAGCGTGATGCTGGCCTGGCCGAACATACCGGGTAAAAGTTTTCCGTCAGAATTCTCCACCTCTGCTTCCACCAGCATCGTTCGCGTACTTGGATCCAAGCTGCCCGCGATCCGGGTTAGGGTCGCTGTGACAGCCTGCTCAGCAGGAAACGACGGAAAGGAAAGTGTCACGGCATCACCGCGGTCGACGTGAGCCGCGTCGGTTTCAGGAACTGGAATATGGATCCTCAACATGTCGACCTGGCTGACGACGAACAGCGGTTGATCCATTGGGTGGCCGACGCGAATCATATCTCCCGGGTCGATATTGCGATCAGTGACGATGCCAGGAAAGGGTGCTTTCAACGTGGCATAATCAACCATCACTTGCAGTTCTGCCAATTGACGCTGCGCGATCACCGTTTCCGCTTTCGACGCTTTCAGCTTTGCCTCAGCAGCTGACTGCTGAGCACGCGCGACGGTGACGTCGGCCTCCGCCGATGTGACGGCCGACTTGACGGCATCTTGACGCGCGATCTCCGAGTCGCGTTTCTTGCGAACCTCGTCTAGCACGCGATTTTGTAATGATTGTCGATCGACTAGATCTTGGGTGCGATTGAACTCAGCTTCGGCCGCTGCCACTGAAGCGTCCACACTGGCGGCTTCCGATTTCGCCTGTGCCAGCTTTGCTTGAGATGACTTGACTTGTGCGGCGGACAATTCCAATCCAGCCTCGGCTTGAGTCTCTTGTGCTTGGAAAAGCTGAACTTTCGCCTCTGCGATCTTGAGCTGTAGTTGCATCTCGGGCACGTCGATCACCGCCAAGACGTCACCCGCCTGGACGACGTCGCCGATGTCAACTTTCAATTCCTTGACGTAGCCGGACACCTTCGCTTGGATCTCCGCACTGTAGTAGGCGTGAACCGTGGCAGGCTGGGTACTCTTTCGCTGTACATCTTGTTGGGCCACCGCAACGGTTCGCACCGTGATCGGTTTGGATTGTTTTTCAGATGCCACTTGCTCAGGAGCGCAGCCAGCGACAACGAGGGCCACGCCCAGGAAAGTGCACGCCGTTGGCGTCGAACGAAAGGTCATGTTTGCTATTCCCGTTATCACGCATTCAATCGGCATAACTGAACGCGGGGTGATCCAATGAATTGATCGCTTGTGGCACAATACGCACGAGGCGCACATTCACGCGGAATCGGCGTAAACCAAGGGATCTTGCTGATCGGCGGTGCTGCGATTCATCGTAGTCGCCGAAGCAAGATTCATAAGACCCATCGCCGAAAATGGGCTCAGAAACTCGTGGTACGGATACCTTTTGGAGGGCATGATGCCCCGCTCGTTTTGTCTCTTTGCAGCGTTACTGTGCGCTGGTTGTGTCGGCAACCAGAAATCGGTCTCCCTTCCAAATCACTTGACGCTCGGTCAATCTGGGGCTGCGGACCACCTGGTATCCGCCAAGAACAAATCCAACATTCGGCTAACTGCACATCCAGCAATCACTACAGAAGGCGCGCGTCTTGATGACCATTTGATCGAAGGAGGCCTCGGACAACCGGTGTTACCCATCGCGACCGATACTCCCGAGTCGCCCGCAGGTATTGTTGAGCTCCCATCGCCCCAAGCAGCGCGCGAGACAATGCTCCCAGACGCTGGAAACGTCACGCAGGTCAACCTGCCGACTGCGCTGGCAATGATCGGTGGACAGCATCCGGCGGTTGGCTTCGCCCAATGGCGGGTTAAGGAAGCGTACGCACAGCTCGAACAAGCCCGTGTGCTCTGGTTGCCTTCGATTCAAGCGGGCCTGAGTTACCATCGTCATGATGGCAACTACCAAGCCAGCGATGGTCGGATCGTCGATATCAATCGCGGTTCGCTGCAGTACGGACTGGGAACCGGCGCGACCGGTGCTGGAACGACGCCTCGACCAGGTATTGTGGCGCAATTCCATCTGGCCGACGCAATCTTTGAACCCAAGATCGCGCAGAAACGAGCTTGGTCTCAGTCGCATGCCGCCGGTGCGGCGCTGAACCGCCAATTGATGAATGCCGCAGTGGGTTACATCAATCTGGTCAGCGCATATCAAGAGCAATCGGTGCTGGAAGCATCGCGTGGGCGGACCGCCGAGCTGGCGAAACTGACACGTGACTTTGCCGAAGCCGGACAGGGATTGCAGGCTGACGCTGACCGATTGCAAACCGAATTGATATTGATGAACAACCGTGTCGTCGCGTCGCATGAACGCGTGGACATGGAGTCGGCGCGGATGGCGGAGGTTTTGAACACCGACCCCATGGGACAACTGATACCGTTGGACCCGACGGTCGTACCCATCGAAATGATCGATCAAGGCACCCACAAACCAGCATTGATCTCCACGGGTCTGTCCAATCGACCGGAGTTGAAGCAAGCCGGTGCGCTGGTAGCGGCTGCCTGCGACGCCTATAAACGGCAAAAGTATGCACCGCTGATCCCCAGCGTCATGCTAGGGTTCAGCAACGGCGGTTTTGCAGGTGGTCTTGGCAGCACGATTGACGATGACCGCAACCGGTATGACTTCGACGCAATCGTATCTTGGGAAGTTCGTCAATTGGGTTTGGGCGAGCGTGCTTCCCGCCGTGCCAGCAACGCTCGCGTTCAGCAGGCGAAGTTCGAAAAAATTCGTTTGATGGATCAGGTCGCCCGCGAAATTGCCCAAGCCCACACGCAAGTTCAGCATCGGCGTCAACAAGTTGAGATCACCCGTCAAGCGATTCAATCTGCTGAAAATTCTTATCAGCGAAATCTAGACCGAATTCGCGACGGACAAGGACTGCCGCTGGAAGTGCTGCAGTCCATTGAAGCGTTGGAAGACGCGCGGCTGGCGTATCTGAACGCGGTTGTCGACTACAACACATCGCAATTTCGCTTGCAGTGGGCCCTCGGTTGGCCGATCACCGCAAACGTCGCTCAGTAGTCCTCGCGCGGCGCACGGGCAATATGCTCAGCTCTCTCTTTCTCGCCCGCAAAGCTCACGTTCTCGGCCAATGAGCTGCATGAACCGCCGCGGACCGAGATGTCAAGCTTTAACGATTCTGACAGTTCTGCCGATCGGGTTGTGAAACCAGATTAATCGGGCTGAACTGAATCTTCATATTTATCTTGTAAATTGTTTTGCATCGAGGCGTTGTATTCGTCCTAATCTGGCCGATTCGCTACATGGGACAATGCAATCCGACAAACGCGACCCCTTCGAGTCATGTTGATCGAAATGTTGCACGAGCCGACAGGGAAGTTGCGACTCGTTCATACGATTGAACTGAAATCACGGAAGAATCAGAAATGATCCAAGGAATACTCAAGACATCTCGCCGGCTCAGTTTGATGGGCATCCTCGCTGCGACGACTTTAGCCAGTCAATCGGCTCAGGCCGAAAACGCGTTTTTGGCATTGCTGGCGGAGGACACAACGACGCCCATTTTGAACACGCCCACCCCAACCAAACTGCCACCGGCAGTAAGTCCCTTTGC
>JABDKS010000640.1 GCA_013002105.1 Pirellulaceae bacterium
CGTTTCGAGGGCGAATTTGCCGAAGGCGTCAGTGCCGGCGAAAAACTGATGGTCTTGTGCCCGCACACGTTCATGAACGCGAGTGGGCAAAGCGTGCGAAAAGCAGTCGACTTTTACAAGTTACATACCGACGATCTACTGGTCGTCTGCGACGATTTGAATCTTGCCAGCGGACGCTTGCGGATTCGACCGCGGGGTTCCGCGGGAGGCCAAAACGGTCTCAAAGACATCATCCGGCACCTCGACGGCGAAGTCTTCCCGAGACTGAGGATCGGGATCGGCCAACCGCCAGATGGTTGGACGGTTACGGATTATGTGCTGGGAAAATTTCCCAAGAGTGAGCAAGACAAAATAGAATCGGCCACGACCCGAGCCGCGTACGCGGCAATCGATTGGGCAACCAACGGCATCGGGTCCGCCATGAATCAGTTCAACGCAGATCCCGATGCACCGAAAACGCCTGCAAAACCAAAGCGGGCAAACAAGCAACCAAATCAAACCAGTCGACCAAATCAAACCGGTCAAAACGAACTGTCGGACACAGCCGACAAACCACCAACGGACCATAACGACGGAGAAAACAGTTAGCCGTGGCCATTAACACTTACGAAACGTTGTTCATCTTGGACAGCAACCACTACGCCCGGGACCCGGGTGGTGCCAGCAAGACCGTCGAAAACATCATCACAGAAGCCGGCGGGAAGGTGCTGGTGAATCGATTGTGGATGGAGCAAAAGCTGGCTTATCCCATCGACGGCCACCAAAAGGGCACCTATTGGCTGACTTATTTCGAGATGGAAGGCGAAGGGTTGCCCACCATCGCGCGGGCATTCAAGCTCTCCGAAGTGGTCGTCCGTGAGCTGACCCTGAAATTGGAACCTCGTTTGGTCGATCCGATCTTGGCCAACGCCCGGGGCGAAGCCGTCAAGGCTGACCCGGAAACCGAGGATCAAGGAGCATCGACCGAAGGTGCTGAAACCGAGGCTGCATCGGTATAATTTCTGGTTCCCTTGCGTCCCGTTGTGACCAGACGTGTCACACGTGCGACTAGCGTTAAGGTTGCTGTTTCCATTCCGCACTTCCTTCAAACCTACATCGAGTAGATCATGGCTAGCTACAACCGTGTGATTTTGGTTGGAAACCTGACACGCGACATTGAATTGAAGTACACGCAAGGCGGGACCGCCGTCACGGATGTTGGGCTGGCCGTCAATGATCGTCGTAAATCGGCCACCGGCGAGTGGATCGATGAAACGACATTCGTCGACGTGACCCTTTGGGGACGTACGGCCGAAGTCGCCAGCGAGTACCTGGGAAAAGGCTCCCCGATTTTGATCGAAGGACGTCTGAAACTCGATACCTGGGAGACCGACGGACAAAAACGAAGTAAGCTGCGAGTCGTCTGCGAGCGAATGCAAATGCTCAGCAGCGGCGGTGGTGGCGGCGGAAACCGCCCCAGCGGCCAAGCACGAACACAAGAACAGAATGCCCAATACGGCGACTCACACGGTGGTTCCCAGGGTCAGCCGTCCCAAGGGGCTCCCGACCAGAATGCACCTGGTCGACGCGAAGCGCAGCCCACCGGCGGTGGTCCTGGCTACGATGACCCCGAAATCCCGTTTTAACCAACCTCTCCGCGGCACGCTCGCGGTCAAAATCGACACACAACCAAATTGATTTAAGTAGAGAATTTCGGATGCCAAACACACGAACAGGACGGAAGTTCAAACGCCCCTACAAACGTCTCCCGCGAGGCGAAAATGGCGGCGTGCAATTGTTGCTCATTCACAACGTCGAACATCTTGGCAAACAGGGTGACATCGTCGAAGTGAAATCGGGATATGCATTGAACTATCTTGTGCCCCAAGGTCTCGCCACCATTGCGACCGATCACCATCGCCGCATGGTTGACAAACATCGCGAAAAACTTCGTGCACTCGAACTCGAGAAGCTGCAAAGTTACCGCGATCTTGCCGATGAACTTGGCAAGCAGTCGATCACGATCGAAGCCAACGCGAATGACGAAGGCCACTTGTACGGAAGCGTCGGGCCCCACGAAATCGTCGACGCACTCAAGGGTGCTGGATTTACGCTCGCTCAAGATCAAATCCGTTTGGAAGGTCCGCTCAAGGAACTCGGTCTGTACACGATCAAAGTTCATTTGCACAGCGAAGTGGATGCCAGCTTAAAAGTCTGGGTCGTCCCGACAGTGACCGCAGACGATGCCGAGGCGAGCAGCTGATCGCTGAGAGGCCATTTGCTTGAACAGACCCGCATTCTGAACAGGTTGCCGGTGTGATCAAACTTACAACAACGCAGTGCAGCGGAGATCGCTGGGCTGCGTTATTTCGTTTCCGGCTGCCTATCTGCTTGTCCCTCCCACGCGGCGGTAGTGCCGGAAACACACTCACGAGGTTTACCCAGGCAGCTATTGAACGTCTGATCCGACGTAACGATTGCCTTGATACGAATTCTTCACCCGCCGGCTCGCGTGTCCGAGCATCCCACGTTTTCCCAGTTTTGGCGCCGGTCGAACCAGCAGCGGTCAAGCTGACCAATCCAGACCGCGGCAACGCCCTGGGGGAAATCGGAGGTGCTCGATAGCGAGACACCCCACCCCTGAAATTTGCTTCACCCGCAATCTGGGTGTGTCTCTTTGCACAATTCATGGCTTATTCCATGGCATTGGTTTTGGGGTCTTCCAAACGGCGAAACGGATTTCGCGATCAGGTCCCGTTTTGTTGATTGATGGTGAATTACCCAGGAAGCGGGACTCATTGGGCCTCGCATTGAATTGCTGTCGCCGATACTTTGGACGGGTACGAGTTTCCCTTCCCCCCCGATCGTGTAGACGGCGATTCGCTTTAGAATTGACGATCAGGACACCGAAACTGGCGAATTGTCGCCGACCATTATTATTTGTAACTGACAGGTATCCTGTTCATGCAGTCGCGAACTACCTCTGAAGTCGAACTCAAGAACCAACCGCCTGTTCAGGGTCCCGTGACGTCGAAGCGATCAAATTCCATGGATGATTTCGATCAAGTTGTTCGTCGTGTCAACGCGAGCGTGATTGCCAGTCTCGAGAGTGGTTCATCGCTCGATGGACAACTCAACCAGGAGGCTGACGCCATCTATATCAAGGATGTCAACGGCAAGATCCTGGTCTCCAACAGATCGTACGAGAAGACGTTTTCGGACCGAAAGTCGTCGGTCGGTCGACCTGGAAGTTCGTTTTTGGCAGAGTCGGTCAGCCAGATCGCGAAGCAGTCCGACACAATGCTGCTTTCGGGCGCACAGTCGCTGCAAGTCGATCACATTGGCAACGACGCAGCAGGCCGCGACGTTCGATTTCGGACGTACAAGCGGACCTTGCTAGGGATGGGGCATCCAACGATGGCAATTTTGGGTATCACGCGAATCTTAGAAGTGATTGGAAATTCCGGCGTCATTCGTCTTCACACCCTCAAAGATCAATGGCGATTCTTTGCCCAGTTGGACGATTTCGATCGTGCCATCGCTGTTGGCTTGGGGCGTGGCGAGTCGGTCGGCAACATTGCAGCGGCGCATGGCGTTACCAAAAAAACCATCGAAAACCATCGTTCAGCCATTCTCAAATCGCTGCAGTTGAACTCGCCGGTGGAACTGATCAAGTTGATCGTGCGGTTGCAAGAAAACGGGTTCGGCGATTTTGGTGTCTGATCGGCATTCGTTCTCAATCACGCAACATCTGCTAGATGTGGAATCGAATTGGCGACTGGACCGCTTGGTGGGTGACCAGAGCCGTGACAGATTTCTCGTGGGCGATGGCATGACCTAGCCAAAGTCACGCCAGGACGGGTCCTGGCCGACGACTTACATCTGCGTCGATCGCCAAATGCCTTCGCGATCGCCACTGACCG
>JABDKS010000654.1 GCA_013002105.1 Pirellulaceae bacterium
CACCACAAATCCACCCGACGCGGACATGGACACCGATGGTGTCTCCTGATCCTCACCCACCGTCGCGTTGATCAGGAATTCACCTCCCACCGTGTCTCCGTTTGCATCGTAACGCTGACCGTAGACACCCTTGGTTGATCCACTGTCTTGCTGGTGACTGGTCCACACAATGACAAATTCGCCCGCATCGTTCATGGCGATGTCGCTATATTCTTGTCGTTTGATCCAATGTGTATTGACCTGAAACTGATTACCGAGCGTGTTTCCGTCCTTGTCAAAACGCTGCGCGAAAATCCCTTCGTTTTGGCCATCGAACCAATTGTCAGACCAGGTAACGACATAATTACCCGCCGCGTCCATCGCTACCTTGGGATCGGTTTGCTTTCCTACCCAGTTCGTCGTGACCAGAGTTTCGATACCCTGCGGTACACCCGATGCGTTGAACCGCTGCATAAAGATGCCTTCGGTTTGTCCGTCCAGACCACTTTGGTCTTCCCACACAACCACAAAGTCGCCATCGGCGTCCATCGCCACCGACGCAGTGTGCTGATTATTTGACCAGGTCGTGTTGACGGGGAATTCGAGACCTAACGGATTTCCCGCCGCGTCGAATCGCTGTCCGAAGATTCCAGAACCGGACCCATCTTGCGATTCGCTTGTCCAGATCACGACAAAACTCCCATCATCCGCCATTGCGATCGCTGGATCGTCTTGAACGAGCGAAGTTTCCGTGTTGACTCTCAGATTGCCGGCGGGATCAGGAGTTCCATCGGCGCTGTACACCTGAATCCAAACCCCATCACTTTCTCCGCCACCCCCTTTTCCGCTCCATGCAACCACGTAGTCGCCATTGTCGCGAACCGCGACGACGGCTTGATGTTGCGTCTGCCCAGCGGTTGTGTTGACAACGGTCTCACCTCCCGAGGTTGTCGCTACCAACGGTGGCATGTCCAAGGTAACCGTCCCGTTGGTCACCGTGAGCGTGACCTGGACATTCGCGGCGCCGGCATCATCATCTGTGATGGACACCTGATTGCCATTGGCCGCGTCGAACGTCAGGGCGGTATCGGGGGCGGTTGATTGCGTACCCGGAGTGACATTAATCGGAGCATCATTCTGTGGGTCGACTGAGATATTGAATGTTTCGATCAGGGTCGTACTACCGATTCCGTCGGTCACCGTAAAATCAAAACTATCGCTCAGGGGTGCTTCCGCTCCACCATGGACGTAAACGACTCGATCGTTGTCGATGTCCTCTTGAGTGAAGCTATCGATTGAGTTGCCCGGGTCGGTTGTCAATTCCAGTTGCCCCAACGTGGGGCCGCTGATCACATCGAACACCAAGGACGACGCGTTGGGCAGGTCAACGTCGCCGGCCTTCAATAGCGTGTTATCAATGATCGCAAACTCATTCTCGTCCACGCTCAACGTGTCGTTAATGTCAATGAACGCATCGTCGTTGTTTGCGTTGGCAATGGTGATACTGAACTGCTGATCGGGCGACTGATTATCACCGCCATTAGCAATTCCTCCATTGTCCATCACCGAAACAGTCACCACCGCGGTACCGATCGCGTCACTCGCGAGCGTGTAAGTCAACGTACCGGAGGCATCGATACTGGGTCCGACAGCAAAGAGTGCCGTGTTGTTATTGCTGACGTTGTACGTAAACGTTTGCGCTGACTCATCCGTTCCGCCTCCCGAGAGCGTCGATGCAAATCCGACGTAGGTGTGCGATCCCGTGTCTTCACTAACATTCTGATTGCCGCCGATCGTTAGAACCGGCTCGTCATTGACCGCCTGGATCGTGATCGTCGCTGGCCCACCCGACGCCTTTTTGGTTTCCGGATCAATCACTTCATAGTCAAACGTGATGTCGTAGTTGGCACTGTGAAGCGGTTGGGTGAGCGTGAACGTATAGTCGGTCAGGTCACCACTGCCCGATTTCGAGAAAGTCGCGTTGTTGACGCTTGTGATGTCGATTGTCAGTTCGTCGCTGGTATTGTCGACGTCGGCGGCATTCAACAGGGCAAGCATTTGGGCATGCGTGTAAACGACGTCTTGGTCCTCCAATCCCGTATCGCTGGCGGTCGCGTCGACCGTCGGTTCATCATTGACGCCGGTCAGAAGAATCGTTTGAGTATCCATGCTCAAGTTTTCACCGTCATAGACGGTGAACGTCACGGTGCGACTGGTGGTAACGGGGTTCTCGCTGGAATTGTTGTATTCGACTTTCTTGAGAATGTCGGCGTAATCGTTGCTGGTGGCTGTCCCGTGGAAAACCATCTGTCCCGTGCTTGCGTCGTACGCCATCGTCGTTCCGAACAGGGCATCCGAGTACGACAGTTCGTCTTGGTCAGCTTGAAAACCACCGGTGATCTGAACCGTGGCCCACTGTTGTGTATTGGGTCCATCGTCGGTCAGATTGATTCCGCCATCAATCACTTTCTGACCGTCGCCTTCGGTCCAATCCAGCGGTGAACCACCCATCGTCAACAACGGGTCGCCATTGGCGGTCGTCATGCCCACTTGCAGATGACTGCGATGAAACACGTCGTCGTAGGCAAAAACCATGTCATCATCGGAAGTCCCATCGACAACAATCTTGACCTCCAAACGTCGATTGACGGCCAAGCTTCGCGTGTGAGTTCCAAAATCGAAGGTGTCTTCGACCCAGTCACCAGTTGCGCTCCAAGTCGAACGAGTGATCGTGTCCGACGCGATCAGTTGGATATCGGTTCCGTTACTTTTGACATCGATCAGATAGGCGTGGACGGTCGCACCTTTGGTGTCATCCATGTCCTTCATGGCCGACCAAATGCTCAATTTCACGGGACCGTTGATGTCGATATTGCCCGACGCCGTCGTCCAGGCCTGATGTTTGACCGGATCTGACTCGGTTTCGTCTGTGCCGCCCTTGCTGATCAACGTGCCGACAGGATTGTGCCGCCCATCGTCGTAGTCCTGCATCGCCGTGCTGGTCGGGATCGCTTGGTCGAGTGTCGCTGCGGGAACGCCATTGCCACGCAAGAAGTAGTGTGTCTCGCTGGTCGCGAGCAAATGCGACCAACTCTGCTGGACGTCAATACTGAATGCCAAATCTGTTTGAATCTGACCGACGGTATAT
>JABDKS010000642.1 GCA_013002105.1 Pirellulaceae bacterium
ACCCAAAGGCGGATCCATGTTTTCTGAATTCGATACCGATGGTCCCGAGCGATTGGTGCGTCGGGATTTTTTGCGACGGATCGCGGCAGCGTCGGCTGCGACATTGTCTGCCGGTGCACCAACGTTGCTGCCTGCATCCAACGCGGCAGAGCAACCTCCGGCAACTGCTGATTCTTGCATCCTGATTTGGATGGCCGGCGGAATGGCGGCACCCGAGACGTTTGACCCCAAGAAATACTCGCCGTACGCCGAAGGGTTGCGCGTTGATGACATGCTCAGCACGTTTCCAGCGATCGACACGGTCGTGCCGGGACTACAGATCAGCCAAGGATTAGAACAAGTCGCTCAGGTGATGGATCGTGCGACGCTGATCCGTTCGGCTGTGCAGCCCGACTTGGGCAGTATTCTGCATTCGCGTCATCAATACCATTGGCACACAGGTTACGTTCCACCCCAAACGGTCGCGTGTCCGCACATCGGATCGTGGATGGCCAAAGTGCTCGGTCCAATCAACCCGGTGATGCCCGCGTTTGTCAACATCGGACAGCGGCTCGAGGGCGTTGGCGAAAAAGAAGAACTGAAAGCCTTTACAACCGGTGGTTTTTTTGGCAGCGAATTCGGACCTTTGAATTTGCCTTATCCCGAGGAAGCCGCCAAGTCGGTGATGCCTCCTAAAGAGATGACCAGCGATCGGTTTACCAGCCGTGACAAACTGTTTCGTCAGTTGGTAGATCAAAGTCCGCACCGTGAGTTTATGAGCGACTACCACCAACAGTCGATGCTCAAGTCCATGGATCGCGCCTACCGATTGCTGAGCAGCAAAGAGCGCAGCGCGTTTGACATTCATCAAGAATCTGCCGAAAGCTTGGCGGCGTACAACACCAGCCGATTTGGTCGCGGATGCCTGCTGGCACGGCGGTTGGTCGAATCGGGGACACGTTTTGTCGAAGTCACCACGGAGTACGTCCCGTTTTTGCACTGGGACACTCATAACACCGGACACGATACGGTGAAACGTCTCAAGCAGGAGATCGATACACCGATCGCGCAGCTGATTCGTGATTTGGAATCGCGGAAATTGTTGGACCGAACGCTCGTCATCATCGCATCTGAATTCAGCCGCGATGCGATTGTCGAAGGCCAACCAGGATCGACAGCCAACGACCAGGCGACATTCAAAGTCGATACGGTCACCGAAAAGAAACATTATGGCCTGCACCGCCATTTCACCGGTGGGACAAGCGTTGTGATGTTCGGCGGCGGGATGAAGAAGGGATTTGTTTATGGAAAAACCGCCGATGAGCGTCCGCTAATTGCGATCGAGAATCCGGTGACGGTGATGGATTTGCACGCGACGATCATGCAGGCCATGGGAATCAGCCCACAAACCGCGTTTGACATCGAAGATCGACCGTTTTACGTCACCAAGGACGGCAAGGGAAAAGCGGTCCGCGAACTTTTCAGCTGAGCCACCGCAGCGAGATTCTTTTTCGGCCGCGAAAATCCGCGAAACGGGCTGTTGTTGACAAGTCTGGTCAGAACGGGTCGTCGTTGGATCTTCCCATACCCCCGTCGGTTCGCGACAATAAATCAAACCGTACAGGACAGGGAGGACGTCATCGATGGCACGAAATGAACAGCTGATCCGTCAGCACAAATTGCTCCAACTATTGGAGATCTCGCGATTCGGTCGCACGCTGGAAGAATTGAAAAACGATTTGATCCAGGATCTCGGTCTGTCGACTCTGCACGAACGTACCGTGCGTCGCGATGTCGAGGCACTGCAGGCAGCTGGGTTTGATATCCAGAGCGATACCGTTGAACGCGGCAAAGTGTACAAGTTGGGCATTAACAATACCGGTGTGCATGAGATCGGAATCTCGGCAACCGAGTTGATCGCTTTGTCGATCGGGCGTGAATTGCTGTATCCGTTGCTGGGAACCCAATACTGGCGTGGGATCGAGACGTTCTGGAACAAAGTTCAGGAAGCGGTGCCCAACGGAGTGTTTGATCACTATGCCCATTATCGAAAAACGCTGCACGTGTTCGGGACGCCCAGCAAGACGTACGAGAAACACGAAGGGATGCTGAAGACGATCAATCGCGCGATCTTGGAACATCGCGTGGTCGAGATCGAGTACGAGCCGGTTGGCAAATCGGCGACAACACGCAAGATCGAGCCGTACGGTTTGGCGGTTTACCAAAGTAGCATTTATGTGATTGCGACGGCCCCGGAAGTCGACGATCCGAGCGAGCGATTGCGTAACTGGAAACTTGATCGTTTCCGTCATGCGACCGCACTGGATGAATACTTCAAACCCGATCCCAATGTCGATGTCTCGAAGTATCTGGGACGCAGCATCGGGATTTTTTCCGGTGACACGCCAACGATGGTCAAGATTCAACTGGGTCAGCGCGCCGCCGGCTGGGTCCGCGAGGATCCCTGGCACCCAGAGCAGCAGTTGGATGTGAACGATGACGGCACGGCGGTATTGACCGTTCCGGCGTCGCATCCGCGCGAGGTGCTACCCAAAGTGTTGGCGCTGGGGACCGATGCCGAAGTGCTTGGGCCGGCGGAATTTCGCGACGCGGTGGCCGAAGCGGTCACCGAACTGGCGACGCGTTACGAAGGTGCCGGCCAAGCGACATAACCGTTGGCCGCGTCCGGACGAACCAATCGAAAACCATCGTCGATTGGGTTTCCAACATAGTGGTACGTGTAAGCCTGTCCGAGTGATTGGACGTCTTCTACGGCACCCCGATCAAACGTCTCGACGATGACGCGGTGGTACAGGTCATCGGGTCCGTTGTCATGCGTGCCTTCGATAGCATCCAGTCGTTTCAAAACGTTCGCGACGACGCTGGTATCAAACTCCCAAAGTTCACCCAGCACGCGATCGCCTCCACCGCTCATCGCGGGATAGTCGTATCGGTCATAG
>JABDKS010000644.1 GCA_013002105.1 Pirellulaceae bacterium
CACGGGATCGGCTGTTGATAACAGCCTGCAAATTGCGTTCGACGGAACGAACTACATCTTTGCGGACCCGTCGGAGCAGATCGATACCACCGGCGGATTGGTGGGACTCGATACAAATCCCGATCCCAACATCGTCGTGTTTGACCCTTCGGCGCTAACGATCAATCAAATCAACGTGAACGTTGGTGATGGCTCGGATGATGTTTCGGTGTCAAGCATCCGATCAGGCGACCCGATTTTGATCGATGGCGGTGCTGACACGAACAGTTTTAATTTGCAAGTCGGTGGACAGCCCTTTCAGTTTCTTCCGCAGTTACCGGGCGGTTTTTTAGGGTCCAACGCGGGGACACTCGTTGATCCACTGGGCAACATTCATCAAGTCAACAATGTCCAACAATTACTGATCGACGGTCAGCCGATTTTTCCGCAGATTGATATGCTCCGCGATACGGTCGCGTTCGTTGAGTTGCAAGATGCCTCTGGTCAGTTTTTGCCCGAGCCGATTTTGATCCCATTTGTGGGACCGACGACCGTCGTGACGATTTACGAGGGAGTCAATTTCGGCGACGCGCGAGATGACGGTGGTGCGATCACGGGACCGCCGAATTCTTTGGAGGAAGTGCAGTCGCAGATCACCCTGATGGATCTATTCGGCATTCACCCCCAGCTCGGCCCGATGCAGTTGCACCTTGATCCGCTGCAGCCCTCGTTTGGTGAAGTGCAGGAGATTGTTAACGACGTGCTTGGGCAGTTGGATGTTCCGCCCTTTGGGCCGGGGGTCGCTGACGTGGCTTTCGACGTGTTTGCTCAGATCGAGGTGCAACTCCCCGGTCAGCCACTGTTGCCTTTGCAGCCAGTTGCGCCGTTTTTTATGAATGGCGTATTCGGAGCCTTGCCGCCGCTGCCGGGTGATGAACTTACTAATCTTGGTCAAGGACCCGTCCAGTTGCTGCTTCCGCCGGCGGCACCGCCCACAGCGCCCGACCAGTTACAGATCACCCATGTCACACACATCCCAGTGTTGCCGGACGTTGATTTTGGCGATGCACCTACCGCAGCGCAATCGGGATTAGCGGAGGATTACCCGACTGAGTTGGCAAATTTCGGCGCCTTTCACATCGCGGTTGGTCCGACACTGGGATCGCTGCGGGATGCGGAACCTGACGGGCAACCGACACCGCCGGCCGATGGTGACGATGCCAGCACGGGTGATGAAGATGGCATTAGCTTTACGACAACACCGATTGCTGCCGCGACCGATACGACAGCCAGTGTCGAGGTTGATCTACAGAATCCCGACGGCACGCAGAACTTGTTGGACGGCTGGATCGATTTCAACCGCGATGGCGACTGGGATGATGCGGGCGAACAAATTTTTGCTGGATACGATCTAGGTACCACCGCTGGTGTGCAAACACTTGGCTTCACCGTTCCCGGAGGAACAACCGCCGGCGAAACCTATTCGCGGTTTCGATTGAATACCGTCGGTCCGTTGGCGTCGGGTGGGCCGGCACTCAATGGTGAAGTCGAAGATCACGTCGTTACGATCGTCGGGGACACGGGTAGCGGACTGGATCCCGTCATCAACGTCGATAGCAACGGCGGCAATTTACGTCTGGAATCCGACGGGACCGATGTGGTTGTTCAGCGCGCGATGCAAGAGATCTTAAGACTCCCTCAAGCTTCCGTGAATCAATTGACAGTCGAAGGCAGCGGTGCGGATGACAACGTCATTGTCGATCTGGCCGGTGGCGGACCGGGCGTGCCGATTTTTGTTAACGGAAATGGCAACGGTGTCGGGACACCCGGCGACATGCTGACAGTCGAAGACACCGATGGTGGGTCATTTACCACCACCAACTATCTATTCGTTAATGCGAATGACGGGGCAGTCGATTATGACGGCGCCACGATCACCTATACCGGTCTGGAGCCGGTGATCGACAACACCGATGCCGTCGATCGAGTCTTCACGTTCACCGGTGGCGGCGAAACGATCACGCTCAGTGACGACGGTGTTGCCAGCGACGGTTTTTCATCGATCGATTCCACACTGGGTGAAATCGTTACTTTCTTGAACCCGACCGGTTCGCTAACGATCAATGCGGGGACGGGAGTCGATGTGATCGAACTGATGGGGGTCGACGATCTGACAACAATTCCCAATCTGATCGTGAACGGTGACGGCGACGACGACGTCATCAATGGCTCCGCGATTGCTGCGGGAACCTTTACCACGGTCACTCTTAACGGGAACGCCGGACTGGATTTGATCACCGGTACGGCTGGCGACGATTTGATCAACGGCGGAGACGACAACGATACGATCATCGGGTTTGTCGGGGCCGATGTTCAAAACGGCGATGCGGGCGACGACCTGTTCATCTGGAACGACGGAGACGGGCCGGACGATAACACCGGCGGCGCGGACAACGACACGTTCCGATTCAATGGTGCTGACGGTCCAAGCGACGAGTTGCAATTGGTGTCCGGACCCGGCGATGGTTCTCTTGCAGGTGCGGAATTTAACTTAGAACGATTTGCTCCGTCGGCCTTTACGATTGAAGGTGCGGCAATCGAGAACGTCGAAATCAATACTTTCGACGGCGACGATGACGTCACCGTTGCGCCGAGCGCCACACTCGACGTTACGGTCGATGGTGGAACGGAAGCCTCAAGCGACGTTTTGAGAATCGATGCGGGTGGCGCCGGTGTGATCGTCACTGATACCAGTGTCACGATCGCCGGCAGCAATCCGATCTTGTACAGCGACACCGAAGACTTGGACATCACAAACGCTGGAACGGTTGAGATCCTCGGTGACGCTGGTAGCAACCTGTTCGAGGTGGCAGGGGGCGCCGCGGCCGATGAAGTGGTGATGACAATCGACGGTCAGTTGGTCAGTTTGCAAACGACCGGACTAACATTTCGAGGACTCGGCGGCGACGATGTGCTCGTGTTCATCGAAGACGCTGTCAACGGCTTGCCGGCGTTCAGCGGAGTAGCGATCGATTCCCATAGCAATGCCGCATTTAGTGCCAGCGGGTTGGGGCCAGCAGACATCGGATTGCACTTTGACGGTGGCGGCGACAGTGACAGCGTCGTCGGCATATTTGCAACGGCTCAAGACGTCGCCTATTTCTCGGACGATGTGGGGGATAGTAAGAGTGGCGTGATCAACGTCTCGGGTGCCTTGACGATGTCGTTTGTAGGCCTCGAACCGATCGGATTGGTCGGCGCCGGCGGTTCGTTGACGGTGGACGCGACGTCGACGCCCGCGACAACCATGTTGACGGTGATGGATCTTGCGCCCCTTGGTGACGGTGTCAATGAGATTACCGGTGACGGTGGTTTTGAAACGACCACCTTCAGCGGGTTCGCGAGCGTGACCGTTCGTGGTGGCGATGGGAGCGAGACGATCACGTTGGCATCATTGGATGATGCGGATCCCGATGGCGGCGGACCAGGAGCGGCGCTAACAGCGATCACTCTCGATGGCGACAACACGGCCGGTACCGATGCGGCGGAAGATCTGATTCTTGTCGAGGCACTCTCAGCATCGGTCACGGCAACGGTCATGGGTGGACTTGGCAACGACATCATCAGTGTCGGTTCGCCGGCTAGTTCGCTCGATCCGATCTTGGGCACTGTCAACGTAATCGGCGAAGACCACAACGCGTTGCCGGAGACAATGGGCATAGTGAGCGCAAAGGGCAACGACGTCACATTCAACGGACCTAGTGGCGATGTGCTGATTGTCGATGACGCCGGTGATGGCGACGCCAGCACTTGGGACATCAACGATGGGTCGGTCATGCGCAGCGGCGCCGGGGCTGTTACCCACAGCGCGATCGAAACGCTGTTCATCAATACTGGCTCCGGTGCCGACGACATCAACGTGCTCGATACGACCGACTCGATCGTGACCGACATAGGCGATTTTGGTGGTAGTGACGACATCGATGTCACCACGACCGGCGACGGTGGCTTCTTGATCATTAACGCCGGTACTGGCGATGACGTGATAGACATCGCCGCCACTGGCGCCGGCAGTTTGACAATTGCCGACGGTGAATCGGGCATGGAAGTGATCACGATGGAAAGCAGCGGCGCCGGCGCAGGCGTGGGACTGTTTGGCGGCATCAATGGCGACACGATCGTCGTCAACGGCACCGGCAGCGGCGGCGCGGTCACCGAAATCCAAGCGGGCGATGATCCCGACGTAATCAATATCAATGCGACCGCCGCTGGTAGTTTCACCGACGCGTTTGGAGGACTCGGTGAGGACGCGATAGATATCGATGGTTCCGACCCCAATACGCTCGATGGCGTCTTGGGCGACGTCGATGTACTCGGCGGTGGCGGCATTGATGTGCTGACGGTCAATGACGAAGACGACACGAGCGAGAACACTTATATCGTCAACGCCAACGATGTCGCGAGGCAGGAAGTGGGTGGTGGATCACCGGATGTTGTGATTGGGTACGACGAAGTAGAAACCCTGACTCTGTTGGCCGGTGAGGGCGACGACAAAGTCATTTTCCGCGGTAGTGATGCTGCGGAGGTTGTTTTGAACGGGAACCTGCCGACCGGGGTGGCAGGTGATCCCGACGGTGATCAGTTGATTTTGGACGCTTTGTTGACCGCTGGACCACTGCGCAACGCCACGACGGGTGCGTTCATCGCAGCGGCAGCCGTTCCCGCCCCACCGGGACCGACCAATGGCACGTTCACCGATTTTGAACAGGTCATTTGGCAAGATCGTTACGAAATCAATGACATCTTTGATCCAGTCGCCGGCGTGGATCAATCGTACGTGCTGGGGTCCGAGCGTGAAATCGTCGAAGCGGATTTGAGTATCCACAGTGATACCGACGTCGATTTTTTCCGCTACACCGCACACTCAACCGGAATGTCGATTTTCAACACGATATTTAATCACGACTTGGGTGATTTACAGATGAATGTCCGCGATCGTGCGGGCAATGTGATCGCCTCGGCAAACACCGCGACCGATAATGAGCAGATCGCGATTCCGGTCGTGGGACAGGAAGTTTACTACGTCGAAATACGGGCGGTCGCCGACGCGGATCCAGCGATTTGTAACGCGAACAATTATTCGCTGGAAATCGAGAATTTTGCGGCACCCAAACCAGAGTTGCCTGATTTGGTGATCGCAAGTGATTCGGGAATGATGTCCGATGATGAAGTGACCAACGCCGTCGCGCCCACAATTGTCGTCGTTGCTGACCTGGTGGATTTTGCAGCGATGGGCATCCCAGTGGATGCCGGGTCAGGAACACCTGGTGCCGAGGTCCTGATTGGATTTACCAACAATGCCGGCGCGCTGACGAGTGTGCAGGCGGCTCTGCTGCCAGGCAGTAACAATCATTGGACGGCAACCTTGGGTGGGTTAGCGGATGATTCCTACCAGGTGAGCGCATGGGTGGTGGTCAGGGATGGTGGCACGCCGGCGGAGATTGGACGCGGGGCGTTTTCCGAGCCATTGCAAGTGGTGCTTGATACCGCCGCACCGACTGATCCCGCCGCACCCGATTTGTTGAGCGTGGCGGATTCGGGAACAAGCAGTACCGATAACGTCACCAACAAAATGCAACCCGCATTTGCGGGAACGACCGAACCTGGCGTCAAGGTACGACTGATGGCCGATGGCGAGCAAGTCGGCAGCACGGTCGCAAACACGGATGGCTCTTGGGAGATCACCTCGCAGCCACTGGTCGATGGAATTCATGATATTACCGTTGTCGTCGAAGATCTTGCCGGCAATATCAACGACGCTCAAACCAACACACTGTCGATCGAGATCGATACACTGGCCCCCAATACGCCGTATCTGGATTTGATCACTGATACCGGGCACAGCGATACCGACAACATCACCAACGCGATGCCGGCGGTTTTCACAATGACAACGCTGGATCCCGATCAGGTATTGCATGATTCGGCATTTAACTACGAGTTCCGGATTTATGATCGTGCTGAGGGAGTCGCAGAAATATTGATTTATGACTCTGCTGTGGACGGAACGATTCCTCCGGCCAACTTGGCAGACAACCTGACCGACTTGGAATTCTTGCAACGTGAATACGCGCTCTCGTCGGGCGTCCACAATTTGAAACTGGAGGTGGAGGATCGCGCCGGGAACATCAGTGCGGATTTCTTGCTAACCGTCGAGATCGATAAGGCGACAGCGGTCCTGGCCCCGGATTTGTTGGAGTCCAGCGACACCGGGATGTACAACGACGACAATGTCACCAACAAAATGTCACCGGCGCTGTCCGGCCTAGCCGAAGCGGGCAGCGAAGTACGACTGTTTGCACGCAACGCCGTGACAGGAACACGACAGCCAGTCGGAAGCGGAATCGTCGGTAGCAGTCTTTCGGATAATGATGCAAGCAACTTTGGCGCTAGTTTGAGCGGATCGCAAGAAGTACCGTCCGTGGTGTCGGCGGCAACCGGAGTGGTCACTGCGAATTTGAACGCGGCCGGGACGGCGCTGACCATCAGCATCCAAACCACCGGTTTGGATTTGGACACGTTGCAGACGGCCAGCGTTGACGATGATGTCACCGGCGTCCACATTCATGCCGGGCAAGCGGGTGCGAATGGTCCGGTCGTCTTTGGTTTGGCCGGTTTGGTCAGTGATTTAGACGACTTGGTTGTTGATGCCGCCAACGGGACCATCACTGGCATTTGGGACAATGCAGAAGGAAACGCGACCACGTTGGCGGATCAATTGGCGAATCTGCGAGCGGGCAATTTGTACGTCAACATTCACACCAATGCAAATTTGAGCGGCGAGGTTCGCGGTCAACTGTTGCCGCTGGGCTTGTGGGAAATCACCAGTGAACCGCTGGCTGATGGCGTCTATGACCTGTCGGTGGAAGTGGAGGACTGGGCGGGCAACCGCGAAGTGAGTTCCGATTTGCGAGTTGAGATCGACACGATCGCCCCCAATACGCCGCTCTTGGACCTGGACGAATCGAGCGATAGTGGTCGCCATAATGACGATAATGTTACCAACGACAGTACGCCGTCGATCAGCCTGACGACGCATGACGCGAATGCAAATTTGCATGTGTTGGTGCCTGATCTGACGACGGTCGATCCGTCCGATGTACTGTTCGATTATTTGAAATATCGCGTGTACGATCGCGCAGAAACGGGTGCCACTGGCAACCAAACACTGGGTGCTGAAACGTTGGTGTACGATTCGTCAACGGACGCAACAGCCGATGGCAGTGCGTTGGCGCTGGGGCATAATGCAACATTTACGAATCTGTTGCGGCTGAATTCCGCCAACGCACAAACCACGCTGGCTGCTCTGGACGACGGTACGCACAGTTTGAAACTCGAAGTCGAGGATCGAGCGGGAAATATCAGTCAGGACTTTTTGATCGACATCGTGATCGATACGGTAGCGCCGCCGGTGACGATCCTTGATCGAATCGACGGCGACTCCGGCGACCCGTTCATCCCAGCATTACTGAACGATCGCGTCACCAACGATATTCAACCGACTTTCCGCGGGACGGCGGAAGCGGATGCGATCGTGAACGTCTTCGTTGATGGGATCCTGAACGGGGCAATCGATGTTCCCGGCGACAGCGCGTTGACGATCGCCGTCCCGGCTGACGGCGACGATGCGTTCGCCCTGGGTCAGTGGTCCACGGAGTTCACATACGACTTGAATGATGATCGTTTTTTTGTACGCGATGGTGTGCGAGAAATCTTGGTGACCGCCACGGATCTGGCGGGGAACACAAATGCAGTCGATGACGCCGTCGGGGACGCGAGCCAAGTATTGGACGCGTTCATTGATACGCAGGGTCCATTAGTGACCGAAGTGTTCATCACCGATGATCCGATGTTTGATCTGTTCACCACCAAGGTCAATGGGGTGGTACAGGGCCCGACACCTGCGGTTCATGGTTTGTCGATCGGCATTCGTGACTTACCAGACCGCACGGCCGGATTTTTGTACGCGGCGCTCTCCAACACCGTGCCGGTCGGATTAATAAGTTTGATTGGTGATCACAGCGGGATCATTCCGATCCTCGATGTCGCGTTCAACGGCGATGCTGTTGTTGCCGGTAGTTCCGCGACCGGTAACATCACCATCACCTTTGCCGATCCGCTGCCGGATGACCGATTCACCCTCACGCTGGCCGATGGACTGATTGATCCGGTCGGAAATGCATTGGATGGTGAAAGTAATGCGACGGAGCCCGTTGGCACCCCCGTTTTTCCAACGGGCGACGGGATCCCCGGGCAAGACTTCTTGGCCCGATTCACTGTCGATAGTCGGCCGGAAATCGCGACGCAGTCGCAAGGCATCGTCTATGCCGACATCAACGGGAACTTTGCATGGGACCCTGAGGGCCGCGATAACGACGCAACCAATCGTGATTTTGTCTACAACTTTGGAAACATCACTGATGCGTACTTTGCCGGCGATTTTTCGGGCGTGGGGGCCACGTCCTCGACCGGTTTTGACAAAGTCGGATCTTACGGTGCATTCAATACGGTCTACCAGTTTTTCTTGGACACCAATGACGACGGAGTTCAAGATTTCGTCAGTAACATGCCGCCGGCATTTCAAGTCAATGGCACGCCCGTGGCTGGCAATTTCGACGACACTCATCCCGGTGATGAGATTGGTTTGTTCGATGGCCAGAACTGGTACTTGGACGTTGACGGTAGCAACGCAATCGAAGCCGATGAACAATTCCCAACCGTTTTGCGCGGGATTCCGATCGTAGGCGATTTCAACGGTGACGGCGTTGATGACCTAGGGACCTACAACAACAGCACAGGTCGATTTCACTTTGATCTTGATGGGGATCACGCGACCGTCGATGACACCATTGATTTTGGGTTCAGTGGCTTGGGCGAGATCCCGGTGGTCGGCGATATGAACCTGGATGGCGTCGATGATCTTGTGATGTGGGTCCCCGGGCGCGATGGCCAACTGCCCGAGCACGCCGGTGAATTTCACATGTTGGTCAGCGATAATGTTCCGCTGGTTCCCGATGTGAACACGCTACCCAGCACCGTGTTCAACCCGTTCAGCCCATCGCCGCTTGGGAATGATCTGTTTGTGCAAATTGGTGATGACGCCGCGCTGCCGTTGATTGGAAACTTTGATCCGCCGATCGAAGAGTTTGTCAATCCAATCGTCGGTTCGTTGCAGAATTTGACAAATCAATTCGACGTCAACATTGACGGAATGGTTTCGCCCAGCGATATCCTGGCAGTGATCAATACGTTGATCGACCAATCCAATGGCGTGATTGAGAGTTTGGAGCAGCCGATCCGAGTGGTCGCGGCGTTGGGAAATCGTCAGGCCGACGTGAACGGCGATAAGCAATTCACGCCAATCGATATTTTGTTGGTGATCAACGAATTGGTGCGGTTGAACGACATTTCCAATCAACAACCGGAGTCACTCGCGGGCGAGTCAAGCACGCAGTCTTGGGCACTTCGAGTTGACAGTGCGTTGATGGACGACGATGAGGACGAGGATCTACTGCGCATTCTTAGTGAGCCGAGTGGAACGTTTTAGCGCCGAGAATGCAGGTGTAATCGTTGTCGATTACGTGGGCTGATAGAGCTTTGGCGGTTTTGATTGGGTTATCAGTCGCCAGACTCTGCGTGGCTGGTCTTGGTATTTGGGTATTGGTGCTGACGCGGGAGGGGTGGAGGCTGGCCTGGGACAGTCCAGCGACTGTGACTGTGAGAGCGTTGGTTGGTTTCACTCGCCAGGCTCTGCGTGGCTGGCTTTGGTATTTGGGTATTGGTGCTGGCGCGGGAGGGGTGGAGGCTGGCCTGGGACAGTCCAGCGACTGTGACTGTGAGAGCGTTGGTTGGTTTCAGTCGCCAGACTCTCCGAGGCTGGTCTTGGTTGTTGGTTATTGGTGCTGGCGCGGGAGGGGTGGAGCCTGGCCTGGGACAGTCCAGCGACTGTGGTGACCGGCCTTTTCTTGTCGTTTCGTTTTGGGATTTGCCTTGAGCTTTGCTGGCATTCGCGACGTCCTCTCTGTCGGTTTTGCGGGGTTTCCACGTGTTGATGCTGTTCGGATGCACACCGCAAGGATGTGAATTTAGTCAGGTTAGCGAGACTTTTTTGGAGCTAACGACTTTGTTCTTGCTGACGCTTGTGCGTTGACGATGGATTCTAACGATGGCATCAATTCTTTCAGTCACACGTCGTGTCGGATTGATGATCGTCAGCTGAACCTAACGCATTCCACGACGGACGATTTCCCCATGGCCCGCAAACCTTATTTTATGAAACATGCGTCAGTACTGACCATCTTGATGCTAGCCTCTTTTGCAAGTGCTCAAAGCCACGTTGCCACGGTTGGCACGGTGGACGGTGACGCGAGCTGGATCGAAGCAGCAGGGGGTGGCCAATCGGTTGGCGACCTGGACCCAAATAGCACGGTCGAGCCGGTCGGTTATTTCCCAAATCGCAACTCAGGCCCATTGCCGTTCTTGTCCGATCTCGGCGGTCGCAGCCGATCGTCATGTGACAGCGGATGCGATGCTGGTTGTGCCGGACAGTGCGGTACCTCTTGTGCCCCACCATGGTGGGCACATCGCCGGACCGCCTTTGCCGAATACTTGCACCTGCGTCCCACTGATTCAGACATTGTTCACTCTGTCGAGCAGAACGATTCATCTGCAAACGCATTCCCCACCGGCCCGGTAGGAATCACCGCCATCGAAGGCTCAGCCGGTTTCCGCGCTGGTGCGGTCCTGGCCAGCTCGTACAAAAGTAGCTTGGTGCTGACCTACACCGGCTGGGAAGGCGACGATTTTGATCGATTGGTTCGTAATGGATCGAATGTTCTGAATTCACAAATCTTGCACCCCAGCAGTGCAACCACCGGCAGCAACAGCTTGCGTGCATCGGCGATTTCCGAGATGGAATTCAATATGTTCGATGCCAGCTACCGCAACATTATGTACTGCAGTCCTACGACCGCAGTCAACTGGTTCGCCGGTTTGCGATACGGACAATTGGAACAATCGCTGTTGGCACAACAAGAAGTCTCGGTGGCGACCGGATTGGTGACTGCCGATGTCGATATCGATTTCAGCGGCTTTGGAATCCTGTTCGGACTGGATGCCGAACGTCGCAGTTGCACGACCGGTTTGTTGTGCTACTCACGCGGTGTTGCATCTTTCTTAGGCGGTGACTGGGAAGCCACGTATCGCCAGAGTAACCAATTCGGCGGTGGCGTGATCGCGAACGACTTCGAAGAATTTCGGATCACACCCGTACTGGAAGCCGAACTTGGCATCGGGTGGCAGAACGACTGTGGTTCGCTGCGTGCGACCACCGGATACATGGCATCGGCTTGGTACAACGCACTCAAAACGCGTTCGTACATCGAAGGTGTACGTGAAGGAGCTCCGGAATACGACGACGAATCGATTGGATTCATCGGCCTGACTTCGCGAATCGAATACCGCTTCTAAGAGCGGCTAGATTCCAACAGACCACGGCGGCGGACGGGTTTCTCGACAAGCGACCCCCAGTCATACGTCTTGCCGCGACAACGCGACCCCATCGCAAACTGATGCAATCAGTATGCGATGGGGTTTTTTTGGTGAGTGTGTGTCTGTGGCGACGATTTATTCGGCCATGACAACCGCCGAATTGGAACCGGAACGGGAACATGGGGAACGCGGGATCGCAATCAGGCGGCTGGCACCTCCGGTAGAGATCTTCCGGACCACCGGGCGTGCAACGCATTGGTATAACGAGATGATCACGCATTACTGTCCACGGGGTCGAGTACTTTGCACCGTCGACTTGGGATGGCCGGCTACTGATACCGGTGCGTTGGCTTGACGCGGTGCAATGAAATCGCAAACGGCTGGAGAGCAGCGCGCCAGTACATCTGAAGCACCTGATCGGCGTTTGTGCGAGCGTCATTTTCGTTGCGAATCTCGCTTGGGAGACTGTCAACGCGGTCGGGAACAGATTTGACGTCCCATATCGTTTTGACGTCGCAACTGGATTTTTGCCAACGTTCCAGTGGTTTCAAAGCGGCCGGTGTGACCGCCCGGTTGGTTGTTTTCGAACCACTTGATCACTTCTCTGCAATGAAGCATACGAGCTCGATTGCGTCAGCGTGGACGCTGCGACGGTATGTCACCCAGATAGTCGGCATCGTGCACTAAGTGGCACGTCGATTGCAAGCTGTTGGTCCACATGCCCCCGTGATCCATGTCGATTGTTTCAACCGGCGGCGATTGTTTCAACCGGCGGAGTCGATCCGGTGTTTGCAAACATCCTTCGCTTTTCCATTTCCCTGTTAAACGAGTCTCAGAAATGTCCTTTCGATCCTTGCTATTAACTTCGTTCGCTATCGTGGCAGCGTCAGTTCCAACGTTCGCGGCTGACAGGTCCGATGATGATAGGACAAACAGCGACAAGCCAAGCGAAACGGTGACAGAAAAGCTTCAGGGGCGATGGGAAATCGTAGCGGGCGTCAGTCAGGGTCGTGAATTAGGTAAGGCTGAATTGAAGGGGACTTATATGACCGTCACCAATAACAAGATGGTGACCTACGACGCTGACGAACAGCAACGATACAGAGCAGTCTTTTCGATCATTGACCGGTCCAAACCGATCGAGATCATGATGACAGCGCTTCCGCAAAATCCACTTGGTGATAAGACCGCTCGCCCAAGCGACACACCAAGTCAGGTCGCGTCAGGGATTTTGAAATTCACTGGCAAAGATCGCCTGGTCTTGTGCTACAGCCTGCCAGGCTCCGATCGCCCCAAAAAATTCGCCTCGCCCAAGGACAGCACGATCATGCTGTTTAAGATGCAAAGGCAAAAGAGCGACCCGCAGGTGACCACCCAATCCACGACAAACGCGTCCGACCAGTAGCGTTGCCGTTGGGTGAGAGCGTGTAGTGAATGGGGGTCGCCGAACATCGAGCAGCCTAGGATTTTGTAACGCGAATTCTTCACGAATCTTTCTGTACACGTCCTTGAAACTTACGTCGACGGCTAGAACATTTTCACTTAATACGTGGGATCAATCGTAGGCCAGGACCTGTCCTGGCG
>JABDKS010000844.1 GCA_013002105.1 Pirellulaceae bacterium
GTCTGCGACGACTTCGTTGGGATGACGATGGCATACAAACCAGCGGTGGGTTCAATGGACGGTTCAGTTGGGCGTTGACCGTGCTGACTGTTCTTGGTCTCGCAAGACGCGGCGTTTGGTTTTACCCGAGGTGGTTTTGGGCAACGCGCTGACGAAATGAACGTGTCGCGGATATTTATACGGCGCGATATTGTCTTTGACGTACTGTTGGATTTCGCAAACCAGTGCGTCATCAGCAACGATGCCGGCGCGGGGAATGATGTAGGCAACCACGACGGTGCCTCGCATTGCATCGGGCGCGGCGACTGCGGCGGCTTCCAAAACCGCCGGATGGCTGCACAGACAACTTTCGATTTCGAAGGGTGAAATACGATAACCGCTCGCCTTGATCACGTCGTCGGCACGGCCTTTGAACCAAAAGTAACCGTCGTCGTCGCGGACCAGTACATCCCCGGAGACATACCACTGCCCCTGAAAAATCTCCGCGGTTTGATCCGGCTTGTTCCAGTATTCTCTCATCATGCCTGGATGCGAATCGATACGGACGCACAACACGCCTTCGGTATTGTTTGGCACCGGATTCATTTGATCGTCCATCAACTCGATGACCGTGCCGGGTGTCGGGCATCCGCAGCTGCCAGGTCGTGTTTCGTTGCCGACCAAGTTGGCGCAGTAGACCATGCACTCGCTCATGCCGATGCCGTCTAGCGGTTGGACTCCAAAGTGGTCTTTGATGGAATCAAATGTGTCTGCCGGTAGCGGCTCGCCGGCCGTCACCGCGTGCCGCCAACTGGACATGTCAAATTCGCTCGCCTGTTCGGCCGCCGCCATCATCATTCGATAAATGGTCGGTGTCGCGGTGAAATTGGTGATCCGGTAGTCTTGAAACAAACGAAACCAGGTGGCTGGATCGAATTTCTGGCCCATGTTGTCGTACAAAACAATTGTCAGGCCTCGTGACAACGCGTACAGGAACGTTGACGCGACCGGCAATAGCCAGCCAAGCTCGGCGGGGCACGCCACGACATCGTCATTGCGATAATCATGCCAGAAACGGACCAAGCTATCGTAGGCACGCGGGTATCGATGGTAGTGAACGACACCTTTAGGGTCTCCCGTGGTTCCCGAGGTGTATGCGATGAATGCAATGTCATCGTTGCGTGTCTCGGCCGGTTGCCACTGTTGCAAGCGGTCACTGACCGGTTCGGTTATCAGGCTTGCAAAGTCGATGCAATCTGCGAGTGGCAGCGTCGGATCGGGATAGGCAGTCACGATGACGTGTTTCAATTCTTTGCAGTTCTCTGCGATCTCGGTGACATCGCCCAACAATCCCGCCGTCGTGATTACAGCGACTGCTGACGAATCTTGCAGTCGGTATTGGATTTCGCCCGCGCGAAACTGAGTGCTGGAGGGGATGAACACAGCACCTATTTTCGCGACTGCCAGGGCGGAAATATAGAATTCGGGAATGTTGGGCAAACGCAAAAAGACGCGATCGCCACGTTCGATACCCATGGCGTTAAGCGAACAGGCCAATCGGGTGCTCAGTTGATCCAATTCGCCATAGGTCAATGAGCGTTTGTCACCGACGGCGTTCTCCCACAGTATCGCGGACTTCGTTGCGTGACCGGTTCGGACTTGCTGCGTGGTCAGGTCGACACCCAAGTTGTAATTTTCGGGAATCGAATCCCATGGATTCCAGTCTCTTGACAACGTTTGATCATCGGTTGACATAACACGCCTCCGGTAGGGTGCGAGTGATTCAATTCATTATCAGCTGGCACAGTTCGTCGATGCCGGATTTGTTCGCCGCGCTGACGCGTAGGATTGGAATTTGCGAATGCCCCGGCAAATTCAAATGTTGTTGCAATTCAGACTCCAGCATGTCGGCACCTGGAAGGTCGCATTTTTGAATCACGATTGCGTCGGCGATTTCCAGTAGCCCCGCTTTTTCCCATTGAACACTGTCACCCGATTCGGGTTGCAGCAATACGATCACTCGGTCGACGAATTGACCGATGGCGACATCTCCCTGTCCGACGCCGACGCTTTCGATCATGATCAAATCGAATCCAAACGACTTGAGTGCTACAATCATCGTCTCAAGGTGCTCCGCCACACCTTGGTGTCCGCTGGGAACCGCCAGCGAACGAATCAGTGTTTGCGAATCGCCCGCGTTGCTTCCGCCCATCCGCACACGATCACCCAGCAACGCACCGCCGGTGAACGGACTCTGGGGATCGCAAGCGAGCACGGCAATCTTGACACCTTGCTGACTGAGCGATTGAAGGACTTCGGCGATCAGTGAACTTTTGCCAACGCCGCCACTGCCGGTCAATGCGACGGTAGGGATCCGTTTACCGTTGTTTGTGGCGTTGAACATGTCACTGTCAACAAGGCCTTTGGAGACCAGCGTCAGTAGTTTTGACAACGATTTGCGATCGGAACTGGCTGCACCGGCGACCAGTGATTCAACAGGATCGGTGATGGTTTCCGCAGGGGGGCTGCGCAGAAACTTAGCAATCGTTTCGATCGAACTGCCCGGTCCGAAGACGCCATGGATCCCCATTTTCTCCAGTGACCCGATGTCGTCCTCGGGGATGATGCCTCCCAGCATCACACGTGTTCGTTGGTTGCCGCTGTCGTGGATCGCGTCGAGCACGCGCGGCACAAGTGTCATGTGAGCGCCGCTCAGCAGACTCAGCCCCAGCCAATCGGCGTCCTCATCCAACGCGGCTTGGGCTACCGCTTCGGGGCTCTGCCAGATGCCACCATAGATCACATGAAAACCGGCGTCGCGTAATCCTCGTGCGACCACTTTGATACCGCGGTCGTGGCCGTCCAAGCCGACTTTGGCCAGCATAATGCGTTGGGCAGACGAACGATCTGATCCGGCGGATGCTCCGCTATGTGTTTGCCAAGCTGAATGGGTTACCGACGACGACATCATTTACTCGCCTGATTCAGATTAGGGTTGCCTCATCACGTATCGACCATAAACCTCTGCCAACGTGTTCATGATTTCGCCCACGGTGGCCCGAGCGTGTGCAGCGTTCAACAACAATGGGAAAACATTCACGCGAGACTGTGCAGCGACGCGGACTTCCTTTAGGGCGCGATCGACGTCGTCGCGACTGCGGTTTGCTTTCACTTGTCGTAGCGATTCGATTTGATTTTGTTCCACCGCCGGATCGAGCGAGAGCGTATCGATTCGATGCGATTCTGGTTCAACGAAATCGGTCACGCCGACGATGGTTTTTCTGCCGCTATCGACCGCTTGCTGATACTGATAAGCGGCTTCGGCGATCTCACGTCGAAAGAAGCCCGTCTGAATCGCCGCCATCATGCCCCCAAGATCGTCGATGCGACCGAAGTATCCGCGGGCAGCGGCGTCCAGTTGATTGGTGAGCGTTTCGACAAAGTAGCTGCCGGCTAAGGGATCCACCGTGTTGACGACGCCCGTTTCGTGTGCCAGTACTTGCTGGGTGCGCAGCGCCAACGTGACGGCGTGTTCGGTCGGCAACGCCAGCGTTTCGTCCATGCAATTGGTGTGCAGTGACTGGCAGCCGCCCAGCACCGCGGCAAGGGCTTGGTAGGCCACACGCATCAGGTTCACTTCGGGTTGTTTGTCTTGCAGCGAGCAGCCGGCAGTTTGCGCATGAAACCGCATCTTCCACGAGGCGGGATTGGTCGCGTTGAATTCGTCTCGCATCATTTGTGCCCAGATCCGGCGCGCTGCACGATACTTTGCAACTTCCTCGAATAAATCGTTGTGGGCATTGAAGAAGAAACTCAGTCGCGGCGCGAAATGGTCGATTTCCAGATCGCGAAGTAACGCCTGCTGGACGTAGTGACGACCATCGGCCAGGGTGAACGCCAATTCCTGGGCGGCCGTTGCGCCGGCTTCGCGAATGTGATAACCGCTGACAGAAACCGTGTTCCACTGGGGCAGGTGATTGCTGCAAAATTCGATTTGATCGACCACCAATTCAACGGACGGTTCCGGCGGGAACACAAATTCATTTTGTGCATGAAATTCTTTGAGAATGTCGTTTTGCGTTGTGCCACGCAAACGACGTAGATCGAATTTGCGTTCACGTGCTGCGGCGACGTAGAACGCCATCAGAACGGCGGCAGGAGCGTTGATGGTCATCGAGACCGAGATTTCTTCCAGGTCGATGCCGTCGTAAAGTCGTAACATGTCATCGATCGTGTCGACCGCAACGCCCAACCGGCCGACTTCGCCAAGTGACTGGGGATGATCGCTATCGAGCGCCATCAGCGTCGGCAGATCAAATGCCGTGCTGAGCCCGGTCTGTCCCTTTTGCAACAACAGCCGAAAACGCTCATTTGTCTCGGCTGGCGTTCCAAAACCGGCGAACTGACGCATCGTCCAGAGACGACCGCGATACATGTTGGCATGCACGCCGCGCGTGTAGGGAAACTCGCCCGGCTGACCAAGGTCGCTGTCGTAATCAAAATCCGCCAAGTCGTCCGGTGCGTACAATCTACGAATCGGGACTCCGCTGACCGTTGTATGGTCGGCGTCCGCTGGCGAAGTTCGCAATGTCTGCTTCAGCGTAGCGTTTTTTGTCACAGCAGCGTTCTCCATTAAAAAAGGAATCTGCCGGATCGTTCTATTTTACCCCGGTCGCAATTGGCGGAAGCAACCAAAAAAATTGAATTCGTTGTGAATGGGTGGATCACTGTCGCTTTTCTACGGCGTGGCATGGTCGCAGATATAATGAATCGACCCAAAATAGGTTGCCTGCTCCGCGTCGACACGCGGTCCAATGGGGTCGGTTTTTTTCCAGGGGGTGGTGATGCAAGACGACATTTCACCCGGTGCGCGGTTTCGATTGGCGGTTGACCACGAGTGTCCGCTGCAGATTGTCGGGGCTGTCAATGCGATGAGCGCTAAGATTGCCGAGGCGGCTGGTTTCCGTTGCCTCTATCTGTCTGGGGCAGGCGTTGCCAACGCTTCTTGGGGGATCCCCGATCTGGGAATGACAACGCTGGATCAAGTCACCGAGGACGCGCGGCGAATCACTGCCGCAAGTTCGCTGCCGCTGCTGGTCGACTGCGACACCGGTTGGGAAACGACCAAGTCGGTCGCCATGACGATCCAGCAGATGGAATCCGTTGGGGTCGCGGCGGTTCACTTGGAAGACCAGTTGGAACCCAAACGCTGCGGTCACCGTCCGGGAAAACGACTGGTGTCCATTTCTCAAATGTCCGATCGCGTGAAATCGGCGGTCGATGCAAGGTCCGATGCGGATCTAGTCATCATGGCGCGAACCGATGCCGCAGCGGACGAGGGACTCGACGCTGCGATCGATCGAGCTTGTCGCTACGTCGACGCCGGTGCTGATATGATTTTTGCCGAAGCACTGGTGTCGTGGGACGAATTTCAAAAGTTTGCGAACGACGTTTCCGTACCGGTCTTGGCAAATATGACAGAATTTGGCAAGTCACCATTATTGACGATCAATCAGTTGCGGGACGCCGGCATCCGTATGATTCTGTATCCGCTGACGGCGTTTCGCGCGATGAACGCCGCCGCTCAGCGCGCCTACACGACTCTACGTCACGAGGGAACTCAGGCAGCTCTGTTGGACGCGATGCAAACGCGTGACGAGCTCTACGATCTGCTGGATTATCACCGGTGGGAGCAAGAGATCGACGATCGAAATGGCAACGGATCGAATGGCAACGGATCGATCGACTCGGATCGGCAGCAGCCAGATGGTCCGTCGTCGTCGGCCCCTCCAACATCGGAGAATTCGTCATGAGTAAGCAGACTGCTACCGATTCGCGTGGCTTGGCCGGCGTCGTGGCTGGCAAGACAGCTTTGAGCGCGGTGGGTAAGGAAGGCATGGGGCTGACTTACCGCGGATACGCGATTGAATCGCTTTGCGAATCAGCGACTTTCGAAGAGGTTGCTTGGTTGCTGTTGCGAGGCGAATTGCCGACACAGGAAGAGCTGGAGTCTTACCGATCAAAATTGCGCTCGTTGCGCGATCTGCCCGATGCGATCAAAACGATTTTGGAGCAGTTGCCCGGCGATGCGCACCCGATGGATGTGCTGCGGACGGGTTGTTCGGCGCTCGGAACGATCGAGCCGGAGTCGTCGTCGCACAGGGGTATCGATATCGCCGATCGCTTGCTGGCGGCCTTCGGGTCCATGCTGATGTATTGGCATCATTTTCAAAACAAGGGCGTTCGGATCGAACTGAATACCGACGATCCCGCAATTGCGGGGCATTTTTTGCATCTACTACGACGTGCGTCGCCCGACGCATTAAGCGTTCGTGTCCTGGACGCATCGTTGATCCTGTACGCGGAACACGAATTCAATGCGTCGACCTTTGCGGCTCGAATTGCGGCATCCACTTTGTCTGATTTCTATTCGGCGATCACTTGCGGGATCGGAACATTGCGTGGGCCATTGCATGGTGGAGCGAACGAAGCGGCCTACGAAATGATCAGCCAGTTCGGTGATCCCGATCAAGCGGAGCGTGGAATATTGGAAATGCTACAGCAGAAGCAAAAGATCATGGGTTTTGGTCACCGTGTTTATCGCACGTGTGATCCCAGATCAGCGATCATCCAGCAGTGGGCCAAGCAACTTGCCCAGTCGCGCGGTGATGAATCGTTGTATGCGATTTCGGAGCGCGTCGACGAAGTCATGGCACGCGAGAAAGGGTTGTTTCCGAACCTCGATTTCTACGGCGCGACGGCCTACCACTTGCTCGGTATCCCCACGAATTTGTTCACACCCCTGTTTGTCATGGCGCGTACGGCCGGTTGGTCTGCACACGTGTTGGAACAGCGGGCTGACAATCGATTGATCCGACCGAGTGCCCAGTACGACGGGCCGGCTACCAGGCAGGTGGTTCCCATCGATCAACGCGTATAGATCTCCTTGTTGTCTTCACTTGGTAAATCGAACAAATGCCAGTCGACGAAATCCTTTCGGACATCGCAAAATTCGCTTGCGAGCCTCTCCCAGCGAGCGACGAAGCTTGGGATACAGCCCGACTGTGTTTGATGGACTCGCTGGGCTGCGCTTTGTTGTCGCTCGATTATGCCGAGTGCACCAAACTGCTTGGTCCGGTCGTCCCCGGTGCGGTGCTGGACGGCGGTGCTAGAGTTCCGGGAACCCAATACCAACTTGATCCGGTCCAAGCCGCGTTTAATTTAGGAACCATGATTCGCTGGTTGGACTACAACGACACTTGGTTGGCCGCCGAGTGGGGGCATCCGTCGGACAACCTAGGGGCGATCTTGATGGTTGCGGACTACTTGAATCGCAAGCATGGCGGTTCATCGCCAAGATGGACCGTCCGCGATGTTCTTGCAGCGATGATCAAGGCGCATGAGATCCAGGGTGTACTTGCCTTGGAGAATTCCTTTAATCGTGTCGGCCTGGATCACGTGTTGTTGGTGCGAATCGCGTCGACAGCCGTGGTGACACAGATGTTGGGTGGCACACGGAAGCAGATCACGGCAGCTTTGAGTCATGCGTGGATCGACGGCGGTGCGTTGCGAACGTATCGACACGCACCCAATACCGGTTCGCGAAAAAGCTGGGCGGCCGGAGATGCAACCAGTCGCGCTGTGCGTCTGTCTTTGATTGCGATGACCGATGAAATGGGTTACGCCACGCCGTTGTCGGCAGATCAATGGGGATTTCAGGATGTTCTGTTCCGCGGGCAAACGATCCGACTGAGTCGGCCGCTGGGCTGTTATGTGATGGAAAACATTTTGTTCAAGGTTTCGTTTCCCGCTGAGTTTCATGCGCAAACAGCCGTGGAAGCCGCGATCAAGCTGCACGACCAAGTCCGTCCGCGAGTTGACGACATTGATCGAATCGAGATCGAGACGACGGAGCCAGCGATTCGAATCATCGATAAGACCGGGCCGTTGAAGAATCCAGCCGATCGTGATCACTGCTTACAGTACATGGTGGCGATCGGCCTCTTGCATGGCACTTTGGTGGCGGATCATTACGAACAGGAGGTCGCCGACAACCCGCAAATCGATGCGTTGCGTGACAAGATGTTGGTATCGGAAAACGCTGCCTACTCCCGTGATTATCTTGACCCAGCGAAGCGATCGATCGCCAACTCGGTGCAGGTGTTCTTTGACGATGGAACGTGCACGGACAAAATCGAAGTGGCCTATCCACTTGGTCATCGCCGTCGTCGTGACCAAGCACGGCCCGCCTTGATCGAAAAGTTTCGCCACAACGCGGGCAGCCAATTGGCGTTGGACCGTGTTCAGATTCTGCTGAACCTCTTTTCCGATCCAAGAAAACTAGACGACATGTTGGTGGACGACTTCGTGGCGCTTTACACCGAGGAGGTGCCATGACCAGTTTGCAGGCGATTACGAAAGAGTTTCAAGACGCTGAACAACAGCTACGAGATGGCAGTCGTCAAGCGGTTGCTCCCAAGCCGCTTCCGGCCGGTAAATTGTCCGTTCGCGAGCGCCTGAAACAATTACTGGATGGCGATTGTGCATTCTTTGAGCTTGGGTTGTGGGCTGCGTGGCGGATGTACGATGCCTGGGGTGAAGTGCCGGCCGCGGGAGTGGTGACGGGAATCGGTCGGGTTCATGGTCGGCCGACCATGGTGATTGCGAATGATTCGTCAGTGAAAGCCGGCGCGTTCTTCCCCCAGTCGGTCAAAAAGGTGCTGCGAGCGCAGCGAATTGCGCAGTTGTTTCGGCTGCCGATCTGTTACCTGGTTGATTCAGCGGGCGTTTTTCTGCCTTTGCAAGATGAGATTTTTCCCGATGAAGATGACTTTGGCCGCATCTTTCGCAATAACGCCGTGCTGTCAGCGGTGGGTATTCCTCAGTATGCCGCCGTCATGGGCAATTGCATCGCCGGTGGGGCTTATCTACCCGTCCTGTGTGACAAAGTTTTGATGACCCAAGGGAGCCAAATGTGTTTGGCGGGACGTTCGCTTGTCAAAGCTGCGATTGGACAGGACGCCGATCCCGAACAACTCGGCGGCGCCACCATGCACTCGCAGGTCAGCGGTACCGTCGATTTTCACGAGCCCGATGACTCGACATGTTTGCAACGGTTGCGGTCATTGGTCGAACTGATCTCGGATGCACGCACGAACTCAAGCGGTGATGTATCGGCATCTACCGAACGTCCCACGGGTGATGTTTACGAACTGGTGTCTGGCGACGGTCGCAGCGAATACGACGCTCGTGATTTGTTGCGGACGATGGTTGATGCGGGGACTATGCTACTTTACAAATCCGATTACGGACCTACGCTGGTCACCGCGTTTGCCAAAATTGATGGCCGAGCGGTGGGGATTGTCGCCAACCAACGCAAACGATGCATGACCGCATCGCACGAATTACAAATCGGCGGTGTTCTGTATTCCGATGCGGTCGAAAAGGCCGCTCGTTTTGTGATGGACTGCAATCAGACCGGTCTGCCGTTGGTGTTCTTGCAAGACGTTCAAGGGTTTATGGTTGGCGTTGATGCGGAACAATCAGGAATCATTCGGTCGGGCGCCAAGTTGGTCAGCGCGGTCAGCAACAGTGTTGTCCCAAAGTTGACCGTCATCGTCGGCGGGTCGTTTGGTGCGGGCAATTATGCCTTGTGCGGAAAGGCCTATGACCCTTGGTTGATTGTCGCTTGGCCTGCAGCAAAGTATGCCGTGATGGGCGCCAAGACGGCTGCCGCTACGCTGACGGATCTAAAGATTCGTGATGCCGAACGGAGCGGGAAGCAGCTTTGCGAGCAGGAGAGAGAAAAGTTGCACGAAGCAATTCGACGACGCTACGAAGAACAAACGGACATTCGTTACGGTGCGGCACGTGGTTGGGTTGATG
>JABDKS010000860.1 GCA_013002105.1 Pirellulaceae bacterium
GGTAAAGTGTTGATTGCAAAAGCAGACTTGTGGGTAAAGACAAAGTGGGAACCGGCCCTACCAGTCAACGCGATGTTGTTTCGCCGTTATTGCAATAGCACGTACATGGCGTTTGAGGGTAGTTCCAATCGCAGTCCGTTGGCGTAATCAATGGTCGGTAGTTCCCCCATCGAAACTCCGTTTGCATCCAGCAGAATCGCCTTGGTGAGTCCCGTGTTGGCAACAATGGCTTCGACATCCGTGTTTTGGATGTTCCACGGACTGCTCCCTAAACTGGTAATCCGTTTTTGACCGTTGGGCTCATCGGCGGTCGACCACCCATACGGTCTAGCGATCGTTCCAATTTGCAGCAACACGTTTTGTGATTGGCCGAGGGGTTGATTGTCTAATGCGACTGCGAGCACCGATGCATAGTCGTTTCTACAGCGCAAGGCAATTGAACTGAGTTTGATCGTGCCGATCCTGGCTAGATGCCCGCACGCCCCCTGAGCCTGGGGAGAGTCCAGTTTGCAATACCCGTCACCGTAATTCCAAGTCAGTTGACCTGTTGCACTCTTGATCGTCTTGGACGGTGGATCGATTGACTGTTGCAGATTTTCGATGGCGTCGGGCCCCGGTTCAAAGTCGACCGTGACGGGACCGGCCAAATAGGCCAGCGGGGTGATGTTGCCCCGGGCCGCCGTTTCGGTTCCCGATGCGGGCATCCCACGATCGCGATTGGGATCGAAACCGGCTTCCTCGGGTAGCAACGGCGGCTTTCGTGACCAAATCTCATCCAATGTTCGACGTTCGAGGACCACCGGCGCGGCCTTCTGGATCAGTCCTTTGCGAAACATGAACGCCGCGGCAGGAAACATTCCCAATTGGGCAGGTGTCGACAACTGCCACTTGCCCATTGGCGGACCAAAACCGATGTCGTCGGTCGCAAACCAATAAAAAATATCCACACCGGTCAGCGCACTATACGCTGCTACCAAAAACGGTCCTTCGCTTTGATACCGAAGCGGTGGAACCCAGGCGCTTTCGGAGATGATCATCGGATGACCGCTGACTTGGCGGACCGCAAGCGGGAACGCCCACGGCATTTTCAAGGCACTCTGGCTTTTGAATAAATCACCCTGGCTGACCAAATACCCGCTTCGACGTTTGTCAGTGGGATTCGTGTGGCTGCCACCGTTGAAATACCGATTCAATCCAATCACGTCGTTGACGGCGTACGAATATCGTTCGGCATCCAGCAGTTTGGCTTGGTCCGCTGTCCGCCAATTGCCCGGGTTGACCAGGCCGTTGTAACCGAGATCCTCTTTCAAGAACCGCGCGATCTCCGCGTTGAAGCTTCGCATTAGCTCCGTGTAGAACGCCGTTTGATCATTCAATCGGTTGGCCATCGCACCATTGGCCTGCTGCGTCATTTGATAGATCGGATGGGGAACGACGATGCCGGATGCAAAGTCATCGCCTTTGGCTTTTGCCGGCCCGCCCCAATCCTGCGCGGCTTGATGGATCCCACCGTACTTATCGGTCAGCCAGTCTCCGAATTGACTGCCCAGTTCAAGTCGCTGTTCGCCCTGGATCGCCTGCTCCGTCCAAAACAACAAACTGTCTTCATTTTGAATCTGGAAGATTGCCAAGGTGGGGTCTTTGGCTAGCGGAATACCGGTGTGAGGATTCTTTGGAACGAGCAGCTTTTGCAACCACGTTTTATAGGCAGCCTGCAGGTCACGATCAAAGAAAAGCAACCCGGTTAGATTATCACCGCCAGCATCCTTCAGTCCCCAGCCAGGTTGCGGTTTGACACTGACGGCCCAATAGGGTGACAGCGTGACATAGATGCCCTGCTCTTTCATCGCAGCGACAAGACGCCAAGCGGCGTCGATGTCTTTCTGATTCACATCCGTGATCTTTGATCCAGCACCCGGTGCGAGATGTCCATGATGACGCACCATGTTGACGCCGCGTTTGGCCATCCAGCGGGCGTGTTCCTTTAATCGATAAAGATCTCCTTGCATCTGCACGCTGGTATTGATCGCCCAAAATCGGATCGGTTCACCACGTCCGTCGACGAAGTCGTCACCATCGTCGCTACGTCGCACGTATCCGTGGCGACCGGCGGGACGATCATTCAGGTACGTCAGATCCAGAAGCGCGTCTTTGGCAAATGAATCCCGATCCGGCTCGAATGCCCACGTGCCCTCGTCAGCGAGGCCGGTCTTTTGACCCGGTTGGCGATTTCCTTGCGGTAGGAATGGGTCGCTGCTGAACACAAAGCAATCCAGTCCTCCGTGTCGATGGTTCTCACTATCAAATCGGATGGCAAATAGGTTTTTGCCTGATTTCAGTTTGAC
>JABDKS010000665.1 GCA_013002105.1 Pirellulaceae bacterium
GTGCAGTGCCGATCCAAAGGAGATCCCGTGTTGTACTCGTCCGACCCTGCCGGCATGAATCGAGACATGCGCCGCATGACACTCGACGCGCTGCGTGACTTGAATGAACTGCAGGCGGCAGAGATGGGGCACCCGGAGACGTTGACGCGTATTTCGCAGTACGAACTGGCGTTCCGGATGCAGACGGCGGTCCCCGAAGTGATGGATATTTCGCAGGAATCGCAAAAGACAATCGACGAGTACGGGGCTACACCAGGCGGTTCCAGCCTTGCCAACAATTGTTTGCTCGCGCGACGGCTTGTCGAATCGGGAGTCCGGTTTGTGCAGCTGTTTGATTGGGGTTGGGATTTTCACGGGACGGCCGAGGCGACCGGAATCACCAAGGGGCTGACGGAAAAGTGTGCATCGATGGATCAACCGATCGCGGCACTGATCCGTGACCTGAAGCAGCGAGGGTTGTTCGAGGACACGTTGATTGTATGGGGCGGCGAGTTTGGTCGAACGCCGTTTCGCGAAGGCCGCACAGCGAAGAGCAAAGTTTTGGGCCGCGATCACTATCCCGACGTGTTCACGATGTGGATGGCTGGCGGTGGCGTCAAAGGCGGTTTCGAGTATGGGGCGTCAGACGAATTAGGATTCAGTGTCGCCGAAAAACCGGTCCACATTCACGATCTGCAAGCGACCATTTTGCACTTGCTTGGTTTTGATCACGAACGATTAACGTATCGATTCCAAGGTCGCGATTACCGACTGACCGACGTTCACGGTCACGTGATGCACGACCTGTTAGCGTGATTTCGTAGAACGGACTTCAGGCCGTTACAGATCACGAAGCGCCTGTGAATTCGTTAAATCATCAGTTGGCGACTTCCGCAATGATTGATTCATTGCCCGGGAGTGGCCGGCGGTTTGTTGTCGATAGCTGGTAACGGACTGAAGTCCGTTCTTCGCCGGTTCCGCTTGACCCTGTTGGGATGCTTGTGTGATGCGAAATCCTTTTTGGATTGCTTTACTGATTTGTGTCCTGTTTTGCGGGAGCGCTACCTTCGCGACCGATCCGCCAATCGTGTCGGTCGAAGCTCAACCGCTTGCGTCGAACGCACGACGCGTGATCGCCGCGCTCGATTTGATGGGATACCCACTGACGAAGGATTTGCAAGGAGAGTTGAACAGGCAAATCGACCGCGAGGATGCCGATGGAATCCAGCGAGTCATGGACCGCGAGGTATTGGCGGTGGTCCAAATTAGTCCCGAGGAGCGGGTCAGCGTGACGCGGGCCGGCGCGAAGACGACATTGCAGCAAGCAGGTTATCGGCCTGTGATAATCAAGGTGATCAATCACAGCACGTCAACGGCACGGTTGAATGTTACCAGCCCGCAATCGGGGCCGCTGTACGCAGGGACGGCGCAGTTGAGCATGCAACGGCAGCAACAAATGCATTTGCTGGCCAATCAGAACAACAACGGATCGACCGAGCGATTTTTGGCGATCGAGGTGCATCGAAAGCCGCCTATGACAGCAGAGCTTTCCGGTTTAGAGGTTGAGTACGTCATCGTATTGCTTGCCTCCAACGACGCTGGTAGGCGCGAGGCCGTATTGCATTTTGATATCGGTGACCAGACGGCCGATTTGGAGCATCGCAACGAATTGCCGGTCCTTTTCGAGGCGTTGCCTGCCGTGCCGTTGAAACTGTCGATCACTGATCATGATGGCGAACCGACCATTGCGAGACTCGAGTTTCGAGATCATCACAACCGCGTCTATCCGCTTCAAGCCAAGCGTGTTGCGCCCGATTTCTTTTTTCAAGCACATGTCTATCGCAACGACGGCGAGACGGTGTTGCTGCCGCCTGGAACCTTGGATGTCCAATACAGTCGGGGGCCGGAGTATCACGTCCGCACGACCCAAGTTGAAATCGATCCAAACGGTGATAACGAACTCGCAGTAAAATTGGACCGCTGGTACGACGCTGGCCAATACGGTTTCTTCAGCGGTGATCACCACATTCACGCCGCTGGGTGCGCCCATTACACGCATCCCACCGAAGGAGTCTCGCCAGCGGATATGTTTCGCCAAGTCCATGGCGAAGGGCTCAACGTCGGATGTGTGCTCACATGGGGACCCTGTTTCGACTTTCAAAGGCAGTATTTCAACAAGGCGGCTCAGACGTTTGGTACTAACGACACACTATTGAAATATGATTTGGAGATCAGCGGTTTTGGTTCCCAAGCACTTGGTCATGTTTGCCTGCTAAACCTGAACGATCAAACGTATCCGGAATCCGACGGGTCCAAGTCAAAGGGTTGGCCGACCTGGACGACTCCCGTGATGCGATGGGCCAAGCAACAAGGTGGTTATGCCGGATATGCTCATTCGGCAAGCGGGCTACAGATTCATCCGGAGGCTGCGAGCGAGCGATTGATGGAGCGGTTGGACGTCAACGATGATGGCTCGATTAATCAGATCGAGGCTGCGGGAGCACTGTTGCCGATGGCGTTCGCAAAATCCGATACGGATGACGACGGGCGGCTGAGTGCAGGGGAACTGCAGCAGGCTCACCGCGCGGCAGCCGAGCAGCTACCCAATTACGCGATCCCCGAGATGAACGGTGTCGGTGCGATGGAGATCTGTGTTAGCACGGTCGCGGGTGTCTGCGATTTTATTAGTGCGATGGATACCCGCCGTATTCAAGAATGGAACACGTGGTACCACTTGCTCAATTGTGGATTCCCGCTGAAAGTTTCCGGCGAAACAGATTTTCCCTGCATGAGTAGTCGCCGTGTCGGACAAGGACGTGTGTACGTTCATTTGGGGCTGGACGCTGAACTGGATTTCCAGCAGTGGTGCGAGGGGCTCGCGAAAGGACGGTCGTACGTTTCAGACGGCTACGCGCATCTGGCCGCGATGACGGTCGACGGTGTGGCACCGGGTTACGGTGACGTTTCGATCGAGGGACCAGGTCGGGTAACGATCAGTGGTAGTGTTGCGTTTGCACCAGCGACTCCCGAGGGTGTTGCCTACGGAACTCAGTCGGCATCATCCGGGCGAGCGGTGATTGGCGACACTGTCGTTTTGCACCGTGATCGATCCGACAAGTTTGTTCGCGGGGGAACGCGAGAACTGGAGATCATCGTCAACTCAGAAGTCGTCGCGACGCAGATTGTGCCAGCGGACGGCTCGATTCACGAATTCCAGCATGAAATTTCGATCGACAAGAGCAGTTGGGTGGCAGTGCGGCAGTTTCCTCAATTGCATTCCAACCCGGTCAATGTGAACGTCGATGGCAAGCCGATTCGTGCGTCCCGGCGTAGTGCTCACTGGTGCGTCGAGATGACACAATTGCTGTGGGAGAACCGCCAACAGCGAATTGCCGATCACGAACGTGGTGAAGCTCGCGAAGCGTTTGATCATGCGATCAAGACACTCCTGGAGATTGCATCCGAGAGTCCACCGATCGATCGTTGATCGGGTCATTTTGATTTTCGGCCATGTTCGTCGAAGAACTGCCAGATGGTTTCCAAACCGTCGATGTCGCGGTTCGTTTTTCCGATGATACGCTCGGGCAGGTATTGCATGCCTCCGGGAACTGTATGCCCGCCACCGATGACGCGATACAGGGCCACCGCGGTACCGTCGCGACCGCCGGTCCACATGGTTTGCTCTACCGTGGATCCATCGTCGCGATCACGATCGGGTAGCGATGATTTGGTTGGCCGTTTCGATTTTAGCCCGTTACGTCGAACCCACAATTCAACCGCTTCGTCGGTCGCGATGCAGATGCCACGACCAACGGGTCCGCCGCGGCGAAACTTTGCAAGATTCGGGAAAAGCTCCACGACCACCGGCCCGCCGTCATAGGGCACCAGTGGATCTTGTGTCCCATTCATATACAGAACCGAGACAGGTAATTTTGGGGCGAATGATTCGCTGAGCGGCTTGCCCATCGTGGCGATCATGATCCCCACTGCGGCGAACAGATCAGGTCGGTCGATGGCCAATCGTTGGCTCATGAATCCGCCGTTGGAGGCACCGGCAGCGTAAACGCGACTGCGATCCACCTTGTACTCGCTGCTGACTTTTTCGATCACTGCAACAATGAATTCGACATCGTCGATCGTGGCGTCATGTTGCGCGTAGTGTTCCGCCTTGCGACCATCATTCCAGTGTTTTTCGATCGCATTGGGGTAGACCACGATAAAACCATGCTTGTCGGCGACCGTCGTCATGCCCATTCGCGAGCCTTGTGCGGAATTGCCACCGCCGCCGTGCAAGAACACCACCAACGGCACAGGTCGATTGCTGTCGTAGCTGGCGGGGACGTGAATACGATATTCACGCTCGCGATTGTGGTGTAGTAAGGTCACCGACTGGCCCGTGCTGGCCTGGTTTTGCCGCAGTATTTGGGCCGTGGCGGACGTGGCGATGGAGGAGATGGACCAAGCGAACGTGAGCGTGATCAGAAGTGAATTCGAGCGGTGCATCATCAATCCCTCAGCTTAAAAAATATGGGTGCCAGGTACTATTCGCGTTTGGCTCCGTTTCTTGGCTTGCAAGAAACGATTTCTGATCCCGTGTTGATTACTAGGTGACTACACCAGGATCGACACCTTGGTGCCGGGTGGATGTGCACCCGGGCGGATTCGGCCGCGTGTGGTCGAGTCATTCGTAGCGACGTTGGCGTTCCATTTCAGCGACGGACGGTTGCGCCGATTACGAGGTTTGCGTGAATCGGTGAATGAGTAAAGCGGCAAGATCACGATAATCCGAATAGACTCACCGCCACCGGCGGGTCAAACGTACTTCACTGCCAAATGTCGGCAATTTGGGCGACCGCGGTTCCGATCCAATCGATAGGGAAGTCTCGTCTTGAGGACCAAAATTGCGATGTTGGTGTAAAACGGATGTCGCGATGATAGCGTTCTCTGAAGCCTTATCATTTCATTTTCGCGTGGGCAAAAGTCATGGATGGCTGGTTGCATCAACATGCTGTGAACACGGTTCTACTGATCGTGGGAGCAACGTCCTTTGCAACGACGGCCATGTGCGACGAAGCGCCCATACGAAGTTTCTCGGATCTGGTTCCGCAATGGGTCGAATCGATTCAGCCAAGCCGCCGGGCGACCGAACCGGAAAACAAACCCAGCGTCGATCTTTCATCCACGGCTTCAAAATCGGCCGTGCCTGAATCGACAATGTCAGAGTCTGCCGTTTCAGAGTCTGCTGCGTTGGAATCGGCCACGATGGCAATTAATCCGCAAGAAAACAGACAACCGCCACCGGTGAAAGCGGAGCGGCGGTTTCGCGATGAAAAACCGTTGACACCGGTGACGGTTCAAGCGAAGCAAGCGGATGACGCGCCTGCTGAGCCGACGCACACGGCAATCCCGCAGTCTGTTACACCCTCGCCGCTGCCGTTGTCCGCGTCTGAGCCCGCGTCTGTGTCCGCGTCTGAGCCCGCGTCTGAGCCCGCGATTGCCCGTGGCTCGACGGCTTTCAAGCGTGTCAGTGCGCGCCCGCGTCCCTGCTACACCAGTCCGCTGGGACGCTACTTTGGCATGGGCGGTTCCGCGTCGACCGACGCCGAACGGAGTCGCTATTTTCGCAGCACATCACGCCATCGATTGGCAAAAATGCCGGAGATGTTTGGTGTCTCGCGCCGCTTCAGTGCGATCGCCAGCATCGACGAAGGCTCCGGCATCACAACCGGTGATCTTCCCCATGCCGGCGGAATCAGCGGGTTGAAAGTCGCCGAGAACAATCAGGCGATGACGTCAGATCGTATTTGGTTTGGCTACAGCCACATGCACGACGCGTTTTCAGCCGTGGACGAATCAACCGGGACCGCGAGTGAACTGTCCGCGGATCGTTATGTTTTCGGGATCGAACGCACATTTTCAGATGGGGCATGGTCGGCCGAGCTTCGCTTGCCGATTTCGGGTGATCGATCCAGTGGAACATTTCAGATGGATCCGCTGGGTGACGTATCGTTTATCCTCAAGCGACTATTGCACGGCGACGCTTGTCGTGCCCGGAGCATCGGGCTTGGAATCGAACTACCCACGGGTGATTCGGGGCGATTGATCGGGCACGATATCGACGGCATTTTGCAAAGCGATTCGGTGCACTTGATACCGTTTTTCGCCGCATCGGGCCGAAACGGCGATCGGATGTTTCGACACTTCTTTGCCCAACTGGACATACCCATTGGCAGTGACGATATCTCGGTCGAAATTCGTAACGGGGGCGTTTTTGCGGATGAATTGTCGGCACCGTTGACCGCTTCCATCGATGCCGGGTTGGGCTATTGGTTGCTGGTTCCCGACGACCATTGTGATTCGGGATTAGCCGCAATTCTGGAGGCCCAATACACGACTCGCTTGGGATCAGCCGATCAAGTCACGCTGGGAACGCAAACTGGTTTTCCAAGCAGAGTGAACTTCGGCGGCGTCACCGAAGACGTTTTGAACATCACGACCGGCGTTCACGCCGAATGTCTCGGCGGCTGGGCGACACGCGTTGCGGCGTCGATTCCCGTGACGGACGATCAAATATTTGATTCACAGTGGATATTGCAAGTTAACCGCACGTTCTAGTGCCGGCATCGCATGGCGTCGGATTATTTCGGGACTGTTTGTTGTTGGCGTAGCGTACTTTGCGGTAAATGGTGATTGCTGGCAGTGTCGATTCGCAACTGCACCATCCGGTCAATTCGAGTTAGCTGAATGATCTGGCAGAGCGTGTCGTCAACATTCGTCAACGTGACGCCGATTCCCAATAGGCGTGCGTCCAGGTGCAGTCGAATCAGATGACTCAATTCGGCGCTGCTGACTTTGACGACGTCTGCACAATCGACGGTGATTTGATCGGTCGCAGTCCGATCGAACTGTGCTCGCGATTCGTCCAAGCATTCCGTCAGCGACCGAACTGGGACCGCGGCGGAGGGGTCGCGTGGTGTTAGGCTGAAACGATTGTCTGTCGAATCACCGTTGGAGGGCATTCGATAAAAGGAAGAGAATCTCATGGTTCGAATCCGGCGTTATCCGTGCACCGTGGAACCGCGATAGACCATCTTTCGCGGCGAAGCGGACTTCAAAAAACGTTCGACGACTTTCGGCAAATCGTCGTTGTGGCCGAGCACGATGACCGTGTCGCCCGGGTGGAGGATGATATCGGGGTCGGGGTTTAAGTCGGTGGAGTCGTCCCGATGACGTATTCCGACGATCAAGAATCCGTGGTTGCCTCGGATCTCGATTTCGCGAAGTGAGCGATTCGCGATTTGCGAATCGGGTTCGACCGTCATCTCACTCAGTCGCAAACCAATTTGTGCCAGGTCGTCCAGCATCGTGCTTTGTGTTTGAATCTCTTTGAGAAACTTCTCGGCGGACGGTCGGGTGATCAGTTGTGCGACTCGATGTGCGCCGATTGCTGTGGGCAACACCACTTGGTCGGCCCCGCAACCGAGCAGCTTTTTTTCGGTTCTAGGGTTTTCGCCGCGAGCAATGATCGTGACCGACGGATTCATTTCGCGAGCGGTGATGGTGACGAACACATTGGTCGCATCGTCGGACAACACGGTGGCGATCGTCGATGCCCGTCGAATGCCGGCTTGCTCCAACACGTGTTCTTCCGTCGCGTCACCGCCGAGTACCAGGTAGCCGCGTTCTTCACCTTCGTGCAATCGACGCTCGTCGGTATCGATGGAAACGAACGGTTTACCGGCGGCAAACAATTCTTTAGCAAGGATCGTGCCTAGCCGACCGATTCCGCAAATGATTGTGTGGTCCTGTAGATTGTCGATTTCTTTAGTCATTCGACGCGCTCCCAGAACACGATTGAATTCGCCGTCGATCAACATCTGCATAAACCCGCTGGCCGTGTAGATCAGCGACGCGTAGCCTGCGATGATCACGGTGATCGTGAGCGAGCGCAGTGCAGCCGAATTGATTGGGTGAACTTCGCCGTACCCAACGCCAAAGATCGTGATCACGACCATGTAGATAGCGTCGCCCAGTTGCCATCCGGCGATCATGTAGCCGGCTACCGCGATCGTGCAAACGACGACAAAGGTCGTCGCACCGACAATCACTTTGGAAAGCGGCGTCGTCAAGCTCTTGGCTGGATGGCGATCGACCGACAGGGTCGACGTCGACGATGGGGTGTTGGATGTTTTCACGTTCGGTTGCGGCAGCGTGAGGATCACGGCTGGTCATGCGGCCTCCACTTGTCGTAGTTGCAGGGAGTCGACGACTTTCCCGTGAGCCAGCACGTTGGTGATAACCACCAGGCACGTTCCGACATCCGCCCAATGGGTCGATTTCAAGACTGCGATCGCGTCGGCGATCGTTTGCTCGGGGTCATCAGAAAACTGCATCAAAAACGGTTCGACGCCCCAAGGCAGTAGACACTGACGAAACGTGACTTCGTCGTCGGTGAAGGCGAATATCGGAACGCCGCGAGGTCGCAGTGCGGCCAGGACGTAGGCCAGGAAACCGCTCCGGGTGAAAACGATGATCCCGGAATTTTCGAGTTCTTGAGCCAGCACCGCGGCCGAGCGCAACATCTTGGACTTCGGCTCGCGTAACTGAATCCCAGCGTTCAAGTCGCGACTGACCGTCGGCTCAATGCTGCCGATGATGTTTCGCATCACCTCGACCGATTCCAGCGGATAGTCGCCGGTCGTCGTTTCGCCTGACAACATGACCGCGTCGGCTTGTTCTCGGACAGCGTTGCAAATATCCGAAATTTCCGCGCGAGTCGGCATCGGCGAGTGAATCATCGATTCAAGTAGATGCGTTGCGATGATCACCGGCTTGCCTTCGGCCTGGCAGCTTCGCACCAATTCGGTTTGGATCAATGGCAGGCGGTGGTAGTCGATTTCGATCCCCAAATCACCTCGTGCCACCATGATCGCATCGGCGGATTGCACGATTTCACTCATGTTTTCCACGCCGGCTTGTTCTTCGATCTTGGCGATAATCCGCGCACGGGAATCAAGCGAGTCAAGGAACTGTCGCAGTGATTCGATATCGGCGGCACAACGGACGAACGACAGCGCGACGAAGTCGATTGAGGCGCGGACGCCCGCTTGCAGATCCTGCTTGTCTTTTTCGGTCAAGGCAGGTAGTTGAACGTGAACGCCCGGAAGGTTGATGTGTCGACGCGAATCCAAAACACCTGGCGTTAATACTTCGCAGTGCACGCCGTGGTCGTCGGTCTCGGTGACTCTCAAACGCAACAGTCCGCTGTCGACCAGAATCGTGGCTCCGTCGTTGATGTCGTCGGCCAGTCCTGGGTAGTTGACACTGACGGTCGTGACCGCGGGCGAGCCATTGGATTCGCGCGCAGTGCAGTCGGATGCATCGGAATCTGCAGCACCGGCGGATACTAACGCGGGCTTGTCAGCGGGACGAGTTTGCAGGTAGAGCGGATCACCTGCGGACAACCTTATCGGCTGGTCGACGGCGCCTGTGCGTATCTCGGGACCTTTGACATCCATCATCACACCGACTTGTCGCCCCGCATCGTGCGAGACGCGCCGAATCCGATGCGTGATTTCGCTCGCCCATTGAGGTGTGCCATGGGCCATGTTCAGCCGCATGACATCGACGCCACCATCGATCAGAGAACGTAGACGAGCATCCGAATCGGTCGAGGGACCGATCGTCGCAATGATTTTGGTGTGCCGATAAGGTCGGGCAGATAAGTCGGACAAATCGCTACAACTTTCCTAGATGCGAAATCGCTGCATCGATGGGCCGCAATCGACATACCATCGGTCCCAGCAAACTCCATTTGTATGCCGCTGGGCCATTAAGGGCACTTGAGCCGACAGTAAGGCGTTGTACTGGGGCATTAGGCCCTGTGGCTTGTTTTCTGTTGAATCCACAACGCCACCAAAATAGGCGTTGGTTGCACAGAATCGAAGCACACGCTGCCGGCCGCCTCTAGCCGGCAGGTGGCGACCCAATCCCGAAAGAACACGTTTATGCGAAATGCGTGTGTAACAATTTCGCTCGCCGTCCGCTTGCATGTTGGGTCGTTTGTTTGACCGCGTTTTGAGCCGAGTTTCACGAATGCGAGTGGTTTCATGTGCCAAAGTCTACCAATACCGATCAGCGGTAGTGTCGCACCAGGGTTCGAGCGCGTCTTGCGCGCTTTCGAAAGAAATTTCCGGGAGACCGACGAGATCGGCGCAGCATGCGCCATGTACCACCGCGGTGAAAAGGTCGTCGATTTGTGGGGCGGGTTTCGTGATCAGGCTCGAACAAGCCCTTGGGAGCAAGACACACTCGTTCTAGCCTTTTCGACCACCAAGGGCATGGCGGCGATAGCGGTCGCCGTTGCACTTTCACGACGTCTCTTCGAATTGGATCAGCCCGTCTGCACGTATTGGCCAGAATTTGCGCAGCAAGGCAAAGAAGCCATCACAGTTCGTCAACTCTTATCGCATCAAGCCGGTCTTTGCGTGATCGATGCTCCCATCAATGCGGACCTCCTTGCCGACCTCGATCGACTCGCCGAAGTACTTGCGCGTCAATCGCCTGCATGGCCGGCCGGGCAACGGCAAGGGTACCACTACCTTTCATTGGGGCTTTATGAAAACGAATTGATTCGACGTACGGACCCACGAGGTCGATCCCTCGGCACGTTTCTTCGAGAGGAGATTTGCCAACCGTTGGGAATTGAATTTCACATCGGTTTGCCATCGGATTTTCCGTGCGACCGGATCGCGCCGATCCACGGATTCAAGAAATCGGAAATGATGTTGCATCTGAACAAAATGCCCGCGAAGTTGGTTTTGTCATTGATGTGCCCGCGTTCGTTGACAGCGCGAACACTCTTGAATCCGCATCTCAACAGTCCCGCGGATCTGGACGCGGCAGAATATCGAGCTGTCGAAGTACCGGGGGCTTGCGGGATCGGCAGTGCCAGCAGTTTGGCCAAAGCCTACGGAGAAATCGCCAGCGGTGGTCGCGTGCTGGGCCTTTCGCAGCAAGTGATTGAAACTCTCCATTCGCCTGCTTCGCCGCCACCGTCGGGATATCGGGACGCCGTAATGAAAATCGACATGTCATTCGCATTGGGGTTTATGAAGCCGTTTCCGAGTTTTCGCTTTGGCAGCAGTGATACGTCCTTTGGTTGCCCTGGCGCGGGCGGTTCGTTTGCCTTTGCCGATCCCGATCTCGACATGGGGTTTGCCTACGTGATGAACAAGATGGGATTTCATGTCTTTGATGATCCCCGCGAGCGAGCTCTGCGAAATGCGTGCTATGAATGCCTGAGCGACTTGTAGACGACCCGCCGGTCTTATTCGTCCGTCACGCAGCCTTCGCTGGCTGTTCTGACGTTCTTGATGTATTTGAACAGTGTTCCTCGGGTCGCTTTCAGAGGCGGCGCCGTCCATTGGCTACGTCGCTTGTCGAGTTCTTCGTCGCTGACGTCAACGTCCAAGCGATTTTTCTCGGCGTCGATCGTGACGACGTCGCCATCTTTCAGCAGACCAAGCGGACCGCCCAATTGAGCTTCGGGCGTGATGTGTCCGACGATGAACCCGTGGCTGCCGCCACTGAATCGGCCATCGGTCAACATCGCAACGTCGGCGCCAAGTCCGGCGCCCATGATGGCGCTGGTGGGTGTCAGCATTTCGGGCATTCCCGGTCCACCTTGGGGGCCTTCGTTGCGGATCACGACAACATCACCTTTTTGAATCTTCTTTTCCTCAAGCGCCGTCAGCATGTCTTCTTCACTTTCGAACACCCGCGCCGGGCCGGTGAACAATAGTCCTTCTTTGCCGGTGATCTTGGCGACTGCCCCATCGGGTGCGAGCGAGCCTTTTAAGATCCGAATGTGGCCTGTTTCTTTGATTGGATTATCGACGCGATGAACAACCGTTTGACCTTCTTTTAGGTCGGGCACGGATTCGAGATTTTCACCGAGTGTTTTGCCGGTCACGGTCAAACACGACCCGTCCATCATGCCTTGCTGGAGCAAGTACTTCATCACGGCGGGCGTACCACCCACGCTGTGCAGGTCTTCTTGCACAAATTTGCCACTTGGTTTTAGGTCGGCCAAGAACGGAATGCGATCACTGACCGATTGAAAATCGTCGATTGACAAATCGACATCGACGCTACGTGCCATCGCGATCAAGTGCAGTACGGCGTTCGTGCTACCGCCTAAAGCCATGACCGTGACCATGGCATTTTCGAATGCTGCGCGGGTCATGATGTCGCGTGGTTTGATGTCCGCCTTCATCAGTTCCAGGATCGCTTCGCCAGCCCGGCGGCACTCATCTTTTTTCTCGGCGTCCTCGGCAGGGATGCTGGCCGAATAGGGCAACGACATTCCCAGTGCTTCGATCGCGGTGGCCATCGTGTTCGCGGTGTACATTCCGCCGCAAGCACCGGCCCCCGGGCAACTTTGCTGCACGATCTCCTGTCGCTCTTCGTCACTGATCTGTCCGGCGATGAATTGACCGTAGCATTGAAACGCACTAACGATGTCCAGTTTGTCGCCGTTACGGTGGCCCGGTTTGATGGTGCCACCGTAGACCATGATGGCGGGGCGATTCAGACGTCCCATCGCAATCAGGCAACCGGGCATGTTTTTGTCGCAGCCGGGCAATGCGATTAGTGCGTCGTACCACTGCGCGGCCATGATGGTTTCGATCGAATCGGCGATCAGGTCACGACTTTGCAAGCTGTAGCTCATGCCGTCGGTGCCCATTGAAATGCCGTCGCTGACACCGATCGTGTTGAATCGCATTCCGACCATTCCCGCGTCGGTCACCCCCTGTTTGACTTCGGCGGCCAGATCCAGCAGGTGCATATTACAACTGTTGCCTTCGTACCAAACGCTGCCGATACCCACTTGCGGCTTGTCCATGTCGTCGCGGGACATGCCGGTGGCATACAACATGGCCTGGGACGCGCCCTGGCTTTTGGGTTGTGTGATTTTGCTGGAGTATTTGTTGAGCTGGGTCATGGAAGCGGGGGATTGGTGCGGGGAGAGACAATCGACGTCGGCAGAGATTATGATCACCAGCGAGCGTTTGACAAAGGACGCTAGTTTGAAAACACATAGCCCCTCTCGCAAGGCAATGACGATGTCCCGACAATTACTCGCTCTGATGGCGTTTTTCGCCGTCCTCTGCCCGGCAGTCGCCGATGACTTTGCCAAAAAATCGGTTGCACTTTTTGATGGTGCGACCATGCAGGGT
>JABDKS010000931.1 GCA_013002105.1 Pirellulaceae bacterium
GCCTTCGATCACCAGGTTTTCGGTCAACACGTGCGTGATGTCCGTGTCGTCCATACGTGTGGAAGTCGTGATCGTTTCCAACACGTCACCGGTTCGCGTTTGCAAACGAATGAACAGACCATTGATGCTGTTTTCGTCAATAAAGTTGCCGCGGATGTTCGGTCCGACGCGGACGTAGTCCGGTGTGAACGCATTGTCAGCTTGGAATCGATTATCGGTGAATCTGGTTTCGGCAAACGTATCGGGCGTCGCCGCCATCGCTGCATCGGCACTCAGCGTGACGTTGGAGTTAATGATGGTGGCTCGCGTAATCGCCATGTCGATTGGCGACACAACCACCTGGCGGCCACCGATGGATACTGCACCACCACCGTAACGCAAGTCGGCAAACTGAATGTGATTCAGGAAGACGCCTTCGTTTTCGCGGTTGCGTCGCAGTTCATCCGCGGTATCCAAGTCGCCGCGGAAATCGATCCCGCCCCAATCACCGGCTCGCGCCTCAGGCGTAAAGCCGCTGGAGTTGCCCATGCCGACCGTGTCGTCATTCACACTGGTGATAAACACGCTGCCGGGAATGATTTGATTGGCCGCGTCGCGCGCCGGCAAACCATTGTTGCCAATGATGGTGGGCGTTCCCAGAACTTGCAGCGCGGCATCGCTGACGTCAATCAATGGCGACACACTGCCCACGCCGATACGACTGCGACTCATCTTTAAAATCGCGCCCGAATCGATAATCATGCGCACGCCTTGCGGCAAGTTCAGCGAAGATCCATCGGGCAGCGGCAGGCCGTTATTGCTGAATCCGATTTGATAACTGAAATTGTCTTCGGCGGTTTCCACCAACCCGTCGACACCGCCATTACCGACGATGCGAATCGTGTCGCCGGGTTGCGCCGCAGCAATCGCCTGATCGATCTCGCGATAGGGGTTGCCCACCGTGCCTAGTTGACCGGCGGTACTGATGCCGACCTTGTCAACGTACAGCGTGTTATTGGCATCGCTGGGAACAAACCAAAAATCAAAGAAACCGCCAGGGCGACCATCGGCATCGCCATCGAGCGCGACGCCGGTGGTATCCAGGATCGAAGTCGTCACGCTGGGACGAAAATCGAGCCGTAATTCGTAAGTGCCTTCGCTGCGACCGCCAAAACCGCTGCCGGGAATGCTGGGGTCGTAAGTGTTATTGCCTTTCGCACTGACGCCGACCATATAAGTGCCGGCATTCACGCGGACGTTGATCAGTGAATCGTTGCTGAAATAGTCATCATTCTGTGCGAGTTCAACAAACGATCCTGTGCCGTCGGCGCGATACAACTTGATGTTGGTGTCCAGCAAACTTGGATCGCCCAAGCGTTCGGCGATCGTTTCCACAGCCAGCTGACCAGGCGCATCGAGCGTGAAGCGATACAGGTCAATGTCAATACTGTCGGGCCGATAGAGGTATTGGCCGTGAACAATGTCCGCCACACTCGGGAACGCCGGTTCATTGGCGGTGCCCGGTGCAAAGATAAAGTCGGTGCTTTGGCTGACCGGTTGTGGTAAATCGTCGGCGTAACCGTAGCCCAACAATTGGCCGACCACGAACATCGCACCGCGGAAGAATTCGCCGCCGAACTGATCGTCAGTGGATTCGTCAAAGTCTTGGAAATCAAGCACGCCCAAGTCGGGGATGCCGTCCAAATTGCGGTCGCGGGTAACCACCGCCAAGTTGCTGGCGCCGCCGAGGCCGGTGGAACCGCTGGTGGCTCGTTCGTCACCACCATACAGATCGCCAACCGCAATCGAAAAGAACGCCGGGCTGGTCGGTTCGCCTTCGACCTCAACGAAGCTGACGCCCAAATACTCGCTGAACAACGTCAGCACTTCGCGAACACGTTCTTTTTGCTGTTCGCTAATGATATTGAAATAGGTCGTATCGGCGACAATGCCCGGCCGGTTCGGATCGTCACCCAACCATGATGGCGCAAAGTCGTACTGAATGACCGAAATGCCATCGACCACGTCGGCACCGTTGCGCAAATAATCCAGTGGTACCGTACGGGTCAAACGCGACGGATCATCGGGCCGAATCTCGCGCGTCCCCGG
>JABDKS010000933.1 GCA_013002105.1 Pirellulaceae bacterium
ATCCAATCCGCTTGAACAGCAATGGCAACGAAGCTCCAAAGAAACAGCCCACGACGATGATCGAGATCAGTGTCAGGGGAATGACAGTGGCCGCTTGAACCGACGGTGCGACGAACACGGCCACGACAAAACCGATCAGCGACAAGAACGTTCCCAACAGCAGCGATACAACCGACTCGCGCCGGATCACTTTCGCGTAATCACTCGATTCGACTTCGCCACCGGTCATCGCCGTAATCACCAACGTCGCCGACTGACTACCAGAATTGCCGCCCGCGCTGATGATCAACGGAATGAACCACACCAGCCAACTGAACTGCTCTCGATCCAACACGTCGTGATAGAAGCGCAGCGCGAAGGCGGTCAGCAATGCGGCAAAAAACAGGATCGTTAGCCAGATTCCACGTTTCCACGACAGCGTCAGCAATCCGATCCGCAAGTAATCGTCTTCCAAAGGCTCGACCGCCGCGATTCGCTGCGCGTCTTCGGTCAACTCCTCGCGGACAACATCGATCACGTCATCGTGGGTGATGATGCCCAACAACTGTCGGCCGGAATCAACAACGGGGATAGCCAACAAATTGAAACGCTCGACTTTTTCAGCGACCGATTCTTGGTCCTCGTCGACCTGTGCAACCACCACATCCGTTTCCATCATCTCGCCCAGCGTTTGGGCAGGGCGACCGAGAGAGGAAACCAGTTGCCGCGTCGACACGATGCCCCTCAACAATTTGTCTTGATCGACAACGTACAAGTAATAGATCGTCTCCAATTCACCCGCTTGACGGCCCAGTTCCTCCAGCGCTTCGCGAGCCGTCAGGTTTTCGGTCAACATGGCGACTTCCGTCGTCATCAAACCGCCCGCGGTTTCTTCCGCATAGGACCTCAACCGCTGAATATTCCGACGATCCTCGGTCGGCAGCAGCTGCAGGATCGTGGTGACACGATTATCTTCTAGGTCCTGCAACAAGTCGACGCGATCGTCCTCAGGAATCTCCTCGATCAGCGTGGCAACTTCGTCATCGTTACTGCGAGCCAACATTTCGACTTGGCGTTCTTGGTCAAAGTAACCGAAGATCTCCGCGCGACGTTCGGGATCCGTGTATTGCAAAACACGCCAAGCTTCTTTATTGGTCAAACCTTCCATGAACTCGGCCGTTCGACCTGCGTTCAATGTGTTGCAGAATTCCGTCAGTTCGGCACGATTTTCATCGGCCAACATCTCACGGAGTTCGGGCAGGAATAGGTTATTGACCATGATCGCGATCGTGTTTCGGCTGGACGTCCAAAGCCATCGATTCAGACGCCATTGTTTCGCGGCAGCAGATTGTCTCGGCTGGGTGCCACAGCAAGATTGGCTGGTGGGAAGGCTTACCAATTCAGGTGGTGGGCATTGTCGTATTCGACCGACTTGGCTGCGGAACCCCAGAATCATAGTCTGGCAGCCGGATGCTCTGATCAGAATGGGGGTCAGCTAACGAAATAGTAAATGGTCAGCGGTGAACTCTCAGCACTGTCCAAAGGCTGCGGTTCCCCCTTAGTCCCAGTGGCCTCTAATCCCAGTGGTCTTTAATTCCTGGGGGTTCTCGATGCCCGCTGAAATTCTGCACCCACTGAATTCACCAGAAACTGAATTCCCAGAAACCGAACCGACCGCATGCAGACTGACCGATCGATCCGGCGAAACCGATCTCGGTCAGGGCTGTCTCATCAACGGATAGCCAACGCGCTGAACTGATTTCCGAAGCGCTCAGCGGATTGCCGAAGCGCTGAGCGGATTGCTGAAGCGCTCAGCGGATTACTGACGCGTTGGACTAATTACTGACGCGTTCGACGTACTCGCCGGTCCGCGTGTCGACCTTGATGACGTTACCGACCTTGATGAACCCCGGAACGATAAATTCCGCATCCGTCTCCACCTTCGCTGGCTTGGTCACGTTGGTCGCTGTATCGCCCTTGGCGCCGGGCGCACAATCAGTGACTTCTAACTCGACCATTGTCGGCGCTTCGACAATGATCGCGTTACCGTTGTACAGCGTCATGACACATTTCATGCCATCCTGGAGATATTTCCAAATGTCACCGGCAACCTCCGCGCTGACTTCGTACTGTTCGAAAGTCTCGCCGTGCATAAAGACGTAGTCTTCGCCCTGGCGGTACAAAAACGATACATCTGTGGTTTCGACGTCCGCCGACTCCAACGAATCACCGCCTTTGTAGGTCCGATCGAGCGTCGTGCCACGAATCAGATTCTTCATTTTGCATTTGTAAAACGCGTTGCCCTTGCCCGGTTTGACAAACTGCATGTCCGTCATCAGGTAAGGCTCGCCGTCGATTTCGACTTTCAAACCTTTGCGAAAGTCACTTGTGTTATAAGTAGCCATAGGACGATGGCTCCGTAGTTCGAGTCAAATGTGGAGAATAAGCGTTCCAGGCCGAACGCACTAATGGAGATAAGTTGGTCGGTAGTCGAGAGGATTTGGTGGTCGTTACAATCCTGTGGTCGCGAAATTCGTCATCGCTCGTGTCGTGATGGTTGATTGGCTGAACGCACGCTGCCTGATTGCCAGGCCGTTGATTACAAAGGTTGGCGAGTTCGAAGTTTGGCGAGTACGAAGGTTGGCGAGCGGAAATTTCCGTCAGACAACCTTCAGGAACGGCTAGCAAATTTCAACGTCCGCTAGCCAATTCCAGCGCCCGCTGGCAAACCCAGACCGGCGACACGATACACGACGTCATCCCCATTCGTACCGCGGTTAGCAGTTCGCGAGGATGAACCATCACCGAGTCCGCCCGACAAGTCCACCCCGACAAGTCCACCCCGTCGAGCACACCCTTCGAGCACACTGTTGGATCACGAACCTACGACGCATCCATGAAACAGCCCGAGATTTTAACGCCCCCAACCGATCTTGTCCCGACCGGTTCTCCAAGCGGTGATTTTGACACTGTGATCCGGCAAAAAACTGCCGAGCCGGCCGACCCAACCGACTGGCAGACCGCCATGAAACGGGCGATTCGGTCCCGCCAAGAGCTTTTACAGCGGCTTCAAATCCCGCTGGATCGTTTCTCTGAAACCAGAATATCGGATACCAATGCGGTCGAATCACAATCGACTTTCCCGACCTTTGTACCACTGGAATTTCTGCAGCGGATGACAGTGGGAGACCCACACGACCCCTTGTTGCGGCAAGTTCTCACGTCGGCAGCCGAATTCGAATCGGTCGACGGATTCGGCCCCAATCCCGTTGGTGATCTCGAAGCGGTTTCGGCTCCCGGACTGCTACATAAATACGACGGTCGTGCCTTGATGATCGCGACCGGAGCGTGCGGCGTGCATTGTCGCTACTGCTTCCGTCGCGAGTTCCCCTACGCTTCGACCCAAACGCAGAACGAACGCTGGCGTGCGGCGGCCCAGTACGTTCAAGAACATCACGAGATTGACGAAGTTTTGTTGAGCGGAGGCGATCCCCTGACGCTGACCGACGAACGACTGATTGAATTGCTGGAATCCATTGAGTCCATCGAACATGTGCGGCGATTGCGAATTCACAGCCGAATGCCCGTTGTTATCCCCCAACGTGTGACAGACCACCTTGTGGATCGCCTGGCACAAAGCCCTCTGACAACCTGGTTTGTGATTCACATGAACCACCCCAACGAATGGGATGACGGCGTCCACACCGCAATCGCAAAATTAATTGACGCTGGTATTCCTGTGTTGAATCAAGCGGTTTTGCTTCGCGGGGTCAATGACGACGTCGATACGCTCGAGAAACTTTGCAAGACATTGGTCAACCACCGTGTGCAGCCGTACTATTTGCACCAGTTGGATCGCGTCCACGGTGCCGCCCATTTTGAGGTTCCCCAGTCCGACGGTGTCGTTTTGATCGAACAATTGCGGCAACGGCTTCCAGGCTATGCGATGCCCACATTTGTACGGGAGTTGGCGGGCGAGCCATCCAAGACTCCGGTGGCAACACCCCCGGTGGCGGATCGTCCGGTACACTAATTCGGCAGCGAGTTCCTACTGACATCCAAATCCGACGCCGAATCACGACGCCGAATGTACATCCTAGAGAACCCCGTCCTGCAGCGAGAGCTGTTGGTCAACCTGAGGACGAATCGAGCATTTCTGTTGCTCGCGATGTATCAGTTGATGCTTGCTGGTGTTGTTCTTTTGGCATGGCCATCAGCGACCAGGTTGGATTTGACCAGCAATCCACCATCGGCGACGAAGCTGGTGAACCTGTTTTTTCTGGGTCAATACGTCATCGCGTCGTTGATGGCTCCCAGCTTTGCCGCCGGCGCGATCACCGGCGAAAAAGAACGCAAGACCTACGAGATGCTGCTCGCCAGCCCACTGCGACCCGGCGCGATCGTGCTAGGCAAAATGGTGGCCTCGTTAACGCACCTGGGCATGCTGATTCTTGCCTCGCTACCGATCATTGTCCTGTGCTTGCCGCTCGGTGGAGTCAGCTTGTACGAAGTCCTGGCGGCGTATTTGGGACTGATCGTATCGGTGATCTTGTTCGGTGCCATTGGCGTCTTTTGCAGCAGTTACTTTTCGCGGACCAGTAGCTCGCTGGTTGTCAGCTACCTGGTCATATTGCCGTTGGTGATCCTGGCTGTGATGTTTTGGCGGTCACTCGAAGGCGACGGTGAGCTTCGATTAAAACTAGCCGTTTTGGTTGTGCCCGCATTTGTCTTGTCTGCCGTGATCTTGATGTGTGCCGCCGCGGCCGGTCGGATGCTTTACCCACCCGATGTTGGCAGCGAAGGCAAGGAGGTGATCGACCTGGAGAAAGAAGCCGAAGAGGCGGTGGGACTGGTGATTCAGCCCGATCAATTCCCCGATCGACTCTTTGCTCCACCCAAGAAACAAGAATTGATGGCTGATGGGTCCAACCCGGTTTATGACAAAGAAATTCACAGCGAGATTTTCAGTCAGGGCACGTTGATGCTGCGACTGGTGATTCAGATCAGCATGCTGTTGGCGATACCGCTGATGGGCGTCTTTCTATTCTGGCAGATCGACAAAGCGCCTTGGTTTTCGGTTTATGTGATCGTGTTCAACATGCTTGTCGGGCCGGTCTTCCTGGCCGGCAGCATGACCAGTGAGCGAGAACGTCAGACGCTGGATCTGCTGCTGACGACGGTCCTGACTCCCTTTCAGATACTATCCGGCAAATTCATTGTCGGATTCCGTATTTCCGCCGTGCTGACGTCGTTTTTGTTGTGGCCATTGCTGTTGGGGACCGCACTGAACAATCGATTCTATTCGAATTGGATGAGTGTGATTGGCATGTTCGCGATCGTACTGATGGTTTGTTTGGTCAACGCCGTCATCGCGCTCGTCTGCTCGCTGTATCAAAAGAAGACATCGATCGCATTGATGAATACCTACGTCGTGCTGTTGATTCTGTACGTCGCACCGCCAGCGGCCATGGCGTTGATGGACATTCTTGAGTTTGCGCCGGAAAAAATCGCCGTCGCGGAGTGGTTCGGTGTAACCAGTCCGTTCTCCGCGCTCTTTTCGTTGCCGCTCGATTCCAACATGAAAATCGAATACGACGATAAGCCAGCCACCATCGGCAATCTGAGTATCGTGTATGGTTACTTCGCGTTTAGCGGTGCACTCCTTGTGCTCTCCAGCATCGCCATGTTCCTGCGATTGAAATCGCGACGCGGACTGAGCGAATAACCCTGCAAACCTTACGACTTTTTAGGAGCTACCGGTCGAAATGCATCATCCCTACTTTGGCGACATTGACCTGGAAGAAGACTTTGCCGAACTCCCGACGATCCAATCCGCTCAGGGTGAGATTCTCGTTGAGATTGACGCGGCAGATCGCCATCCGACGATGAACGAACTCGACGGCCTTGCCACCGCCTGCAAGTCGCACGACGTATGGACCGCGAAGGTTCTTGAGCAGGCCCGAACCGACTACGAAGACTTACTGTTTGACGCCCTCAGCGTCTGGGGAGGCGACGACCCGACTTTGCTGAAACAGTTCAACCCTGACGCAACCAGCGTCGCGGACGTAACGGCCGAGCAAGCGGTCAGCAAACTGAAACTCGTTGAAATCAGGATGGAAGTCAGCGATCCCGCCGAAATTGCGTTCGATCTGCATTTTGACCTGAACGAAGAAAACCATTACCTGGTATGCGGACGATTCGAGTGCGACGGCACACTCAGTGATGTCACGCTAGAAAGCTGATACGAATCAGCGCAAATCCAAGATGCGTCGAATGCGGAAAACGACTTTCTGATCGGATTCTTCCGATAGCCGCCGCCGCAAATGGTCACGCACCAACGGATCGAGCGTTTTGCTAAGTGCGGTGATCGCATCTAACTTGACCTGCCGATCGGGGTCGACCAAGAGCAACAATAACCAGGGTCTTGGATCGACCGTCTCGTTGGCGGTCAGTTCGTCGATTAAGGCCAGACGTTTGGAGACGTCGTCACAAGCAACAATTCCGGCGATAGAGACTTCCGTCTCATTGAAACCGCGGCGTGTTAACTCGGCAGCCGCCTGTTCGTGCACCGACTCGTCACCGCTGCCCATGATCCGAATCACCGATTCCGTGTCAGCACTCACCCAGGCAACTTCATCGGGTTCACGCGGAGCCGCTTGGTGATAGGCGGTTTCAACCGCCCCTTGGACATTGGTCGCCAACGAACTCGTTTGGGACTCCGGGACCGGCTCGGTTGAATTCACTTGACGGATGGGATTGACCCTCTGCGTTAGCTCGGGCAGTGCATCGACAAGTCGATTACTTGCCGGCAAGGTCAACAGTCCGCCACTACGGTAGACAGTCGGTCGCGGCTCCGACTCGTTCGCGAGCTTTGTTCCCGGCGATTCAACCACTGGCTCGGTTGTCTCGTCGCGATTCAGTTCAGTTGTTTCGGCGTGTGCCAAATGATCATCAATAGCACCCGAAAAACCCGCTTTCAAAATCATCGGTTGCGGTGGCGGCCAATCAGTCCATGTCGCTTCACGATCATTTGACGACAAAGGCAGGGGAGAGGAACCTGCCATGCCCAGCGTCGTTGTTTCTCCGTGTTCAATAGGATCAATTGATGGGTCGTTGAGTGCCTGGAGTGATTGATTCGCGACGGCAAAGATCATTCGTGACGCGTCGTCGGTTTTCTCCGATGTATCAACGATCGTCTGCTGCAACAATTCTGCTGCCCAAACCTGTCGCTCAGATGGTAACCTTTCGGCAAGCAATCCGATTGAGCGTGCCATCGACAATTTGCGTTGATCGGCGTCCGCTTTGGACAGGGTGGTCCATTGATTTTGTAATTCTTGGATCAACTCAAACGCACGCTCGGCAACGATGCGATCCGAATCTGCAATCGCGGCCGTCAATGGCGCAACGCCGGGTTCTCCCAACTGAGACATTTGAATCAATCGAGCCTGTTTGGATTGTGTATCCAGCGAATCAAAGTTGCTGGACAGACGCGACGCCAGCCATCCTGGACCATGGCTCGTCACAGTCAACAAAACAGTCAGCAGCACAGCAATGACGAACAGAAACTTCAACGCAGATACCACTGCGCGGCGATGCGCACTGACGGGCGGATCGGGAGCAAATGGGTTGGGAAACTGAGTGAGATCGCCGGCACGCATATTGGGTCATGACGTGGATGGGAACAGTTGCCGAAACAGTCGGCTTGGATACGTTGGCGGATTGTCGCGATCCGGGGCGAGTGGAAGCAAGGTCATTTGAAACGCGATTTTTACGAGGTTTTCATCGCATTTACACAGTCACCGGTGCTGGCTCCCGGCAAGCCCCAACGACCCGCAACGGGAGTTCACCGTTGCGACTGACGCGCGACATGCCGCGCCAATGCCGCCGACAAGATACTCTCGTACGTCAATTGGTCGCTCCGCCACTGCTGGCGCGCTCGCGTCGGTACATCGATGCCGTCCAAGACGTCACCAACAATCAAACCGATCTGCGTCAGACTTTCCGAATTCAATCCGCTCTGAACCCACTGAATTGTTCCGTTGCGGTTCAGAATGATCACATCGCCCTCGGCTGCCCCCATCGCCGTCAAGACCTCAGCGTGCTGGTCGATGAAAATTGGAATCGTGTTTTGGCGCGGCACCTGTCTGAATCCTGCCTCATCGCTCACCAAGGCAACACGCAGGCGTGTTCGTAGCTCGCTGGTCATCATCCCAACCCACCGAGTCAGTAACGTCGATGCATGTACAGCCGACGAATTACCCAACGCAAAAACCAGGACGGTAACCTCGCGATCACTGCCGCGATTGGACAACCTGATTTGGCCGGTTTGATCCCGTGTTGCGAACTCGCCAGGTGTCGTCCCCAAGTTTGCGGCAGGTTGGGCCGGCGGCAGCGGAACAAACTGATCGACAAATTTTGGTCTTGCAGGTAGTTCAGCGAGCGACGGTTGCGTGTTGGGCGATTGAAAGGTTGCTTGGCGCAGCTCCAACGTCAATAACATCGACTCGGCCACACTATCGCCGGAAATTGTTTGATGCTGCATGGGCACCAAAATCGACGGCAAGTCAACGCGACGAATCACACCTTCGGTTTGGTCGATCCAGAACCGGTAATGTTCTTGGTCTGCCACCACGTGGACGGCTAGACAGGGACGATCTTCGATCTCACGTCGTCGTCCAAACGCGATCTTTTGCTTTCCATCGAACAGGCCAGCCATCGGTGTTTCTGCGAACAACCATTCCAATTGCGGTGGCGGACCTGCCAACCCAGCGGCAATTCGATCGTTCAACACGGCATCGGTTAGCAACTGATCGATCGGTGGACGGCCATCCAATGGGGGCAATCGTACGACTTGAGAATCGAAATCGCGTGTCGTCGAATCCTTGATCCAGGCAGTCCGACCACTGGGATGCGAACGCAATCGAACGTCGTAGGCTTCGACGTAAAGTGAATTTCGATCAAACCAGACACTCAACGGCGCCAGTTCATTGACGACCCGTCCATTGTGCCGCAACGAGAGCCGCACACGTGCTTGGTCGCGATAGGATTCCGCACTTCGGTAACGAGCAAACACCGACTCCAAGAACTGCTCGGCAGTCATGCCCTTGTAGGAAGCAATCACTTCCTCACCAGTTGACGCTGAACTTCCAACCTTGGATCCGCAACCACCGATCACCGCTACAACAACGATCGCGAACACCCATACTGCGAAAGCCCCCGGTCGCCGCATGCGGGTTAGGAAACCGTGCCGAGGCGAATCGCCTATGCCCGACGACATCGTTGGGGCAGTGAAGACATATCGGACCGACCGGCGTGGGATCCGTGCGAGTTGGGCAAAGCAATCACCAACTGCCTCGACGTAAAAATTTCCAGCCATCATCTTTCTATGCGATTCGTGGCGATTTGGATCGCTATGCCGATCACAGCGTTGGATCGTGGCTTATGCGAATTGCCGCAGATTACTAAAACAACACTCTCACCCACAATTGCAGCACTTGGAAATATTTGGTTCTCCAAATGAATCGGCCAGAACCCGGCACCGTTTTATTCTCTCGATACGTCGAATCCCTGGCCTCGGGCCAGGTCTGGGAATACGACTTTGGAACAAAACAATCTGTCAAAGATGTCGCCGGCCAAACCCATCTGGCGCTTAACCGGCCACTGGACTTTCCGCCCATCGAATCTGCGATCGTTGCCGGAGACCGCGTGGCATTGGCGGTCGACCCGAATGTTCCGCAAATCTGCGAAGTCCTCACCGGAGTTTTAAAAACGCTCGCCCATACCGATGCCGGCGATGTGGATATCGTACTATGGGACGAAGCCACCGATGAAACCATCGCGTCGATTGCAGATGCGATTGGCGATTCCGCCACGATCATTCGGCACGATTCTGGTCACCGCGAAGCACTGCGATACCTGGCTGCTGACAAGGAAGCCGAACCTATCTATCTCAATCGTGCGTTGGTGGACGCAGACTTTGTGTTGCCGATCATCTGCACACGCCCCATGGATGCGCTCGGTCGTCACGATTTAACGGGCGTATTCCCGTCGCTCGCCGATGCCTCCACCCGCGTTCGACATCGTAGCCGAATGCACGATTACAATGCCAAGCAGGACGATGCGGACGAATCCCAGATCGCCTGGTTACTGGGAGTGCATTTGGTGCTCACCGTCACGGCGAACCCCAGTGGCATGGCCGGCGAAATCATTGCCGGAACGATCGATGCAATCAGCAAACACATCTCGCCACCACGGCGACAGAGTGACCAGTTTCCCCCCGCTGCACCTTTGATCGTTGCGTCGCTGGACGGTGACAAACAACAGCAAACTTGGGCGAATGCGGCGCGAGCATTGGTCGCGGCAAGTCGATATGTTGCTGACGACGGCACGATTGTCTTGTGGACGGAGATTGATTCACCGCCTGCGGGCACATTGGCACGTTTAGCCGACCTCAGCGACATTGATGCCGAGTTGGAACGTGAAATCGAGCAACCCGAAACTGACGCGGAGGGATTCTTGCATTGGGATGACGCAGTCACGTTGGCGTCAACTATCTATCGCATCGCAAACGATCATCGAATTTTGATTCACACACAGTTAGATCGAGAAACCATCGAACCGATCGGACTGGGGGCAATTGATTCAGCCGAGCAACTGGTACAGCTAAGTCAGTCGTATGAATCGTGCGGCATCCTGCGGGCCGCCCAGTTTGCCGGCAGTACGATCGATGCTCCCCACCGGCCCGACGTGCAATGCGAATAGCGGATACGCGATCACCCTTGTTCAAACCTGACTCATTTCAAAAACGATGTCCGGCGCTGATCGCCGAAGTCCGCTTTGGGAGACGAAACGCACATGACTTGCCCCGATTCAGACCCTGCGGAATCAACACCCGCGATTACAAATCGTGCCGCATCCAATGCGGACGCCCACCCCGTCGAAACGGCCTATCAGTTTTGTCCGCGGTGCGGCACGCGCTCAGAATCCGTGGGCAAGGTTCCATTTCGCTGCACGAATTGTGAATTCGCGAACTTCTTTGGGCCCGTCGCCGCCGTCGGAGGCTTGGTCGTCGATGACGCCGGGCGTTTACTCTTGGTC